>JBCBKN010000017.1:0-23110 GCA_038521775.1 Pseudomonadota bacterium
CAACCGGTTGACATTGTCGCCGCCGGCATTGGCGTTCCACAGAAGCGAGGCTTCGGCCTCGCCCCCCGCCAGCGCCGCGAGATACAGCATGAGCGGCAGCCCATGTTCGGGATAGCAGGCCGTGCCGATGGTCTTGCGGATCACCGCATCGGGCTCCTGGGCCAGAAGCGCATCTAGATCGAGCGGGCCGGCCGCAAGCTCGGTGTGATAGCGCCACATCGCATCCTTGGGGATGTTGCCGGGGCCCTGCGCGTCGCGATAGGCGGCAAAAAGCTCCTCACCCCGCACCCGCGCCGGGCGGATCTGGGCGGCCATGGCACGGATCTGGTCCATCGGGTCGGCGCCTGCCAGCAGCGCATGCAGCGCCGGCACCACCACGCCCAGCGACCCGGCCACGATCTCCGAGCGGTGGGTCAGCACCTGATGCTCCAGCGCAAAGCCCAGGCCCTGATAGGCATCGCCTGCCAGCATCGCCACCACCATGGGCCGGAACATTCCGCCATGCGAGCCGATCGACCAGATGTCGCGCTGATGCGCCGCACAGTCGCGCGGGTCCTTGCCGGTGCTGTAGGCCTCGAACCAGGTCCGCAGATAGATCTCGGAATAGGGGTCGCGGTTGATGCCCGGCGTGGTCATGTAGGCCACCATTGCCGCGAGAAACGCCGCGGGGTCATAGCGCCCCTCGCCGATCACCGAGCGCATCAGCACCCGGACGAGATGCGCGCCCAGCGTGTTTTCCGCCCGGCCCAGCCCGTGATGGTAGTGGTAGCGCTCATTCGCGGCCGGCGCGGCATTGCCATGCTCGGTCTCGCGTGCGTCACGGGCAATCTCCAGCGTCGAATAGCTGGTCTGATAAAACCGCGCCGCACCGTGCAGGATGTCATAGGGCCGGCCCGCCGCCTCGGCCGCCGCGACATCGGGCATATAGCGCATGCCGACCATGAAGCTTTCGGGATGCGGATGTTTGGGCGCCTCATAGCCGGCGATGCCGCCGGGGTAATCGGCGGTGATGTTGTCGCGGTTGTAATACCAATGCACGGGCATCGACAGCGCATCGCCGGCAAAAAGCCCCCACAGCGCGTTCTCGATCCGGGTCTGGCGGTCCATCGGCGGCTCCTTCAGCGGGTATAGGCGCGGCGCATGCGGGTCTCCATCCGCGCGAACGCCCAGGCCAGACCGTAGCAGAGAATGAAATACATCACAGCGACGACGATCCAGGTTTCGAACCGCCGGCCGGTGGAGACGGCGATCTCGGTGCCGATGAAGGTAAGCTCCTGCACCGAGATGAGCGAGACGATGGCCGAGTTCTTGACCAGCATGATGAACTGGTTGGCCATGGGCGGGGTCACCGCGCGCAGCGCCTGGGGCAGCACCACCAGCCGAAAGACCTGAACCGGGCGCAGGCCGAGGCTTTGCGCGGCCTCGGTCTGCGAATGCGGGACCGAGCGGATGCCGGCGCGGACGATCTCGCAGATATAGGCGGCCTCGAACATCGCCAGGCAGAGCACGCCCGAGATGAGGTTTTCCAGGATCACCGGCGGGCCGAGCAGCACATTCATCACCGCCCCGCCCTCGTCGGAGAGGTTGCGCGCCCAGGCATCCACGCCCAGGGCCGGGATGATCTGGCTGGAGATGAAGAAGTAAAAGACGAAGATGAAGACCAGCGGCGGGACATTGCGGATGAGCCCGACATAGGCCATGGCCACCAGCCGCGGCAAAAGCCGGTCGAGCGTGGCCATCACCCCCAGCACCAGGCCGAGCACCGAGGCCAGGAGCATCGCCCAAAGCGACAGGCGAATGGTGGTGAGCAGCCCTTCGAGCAGGAGGTTCGGCGCCCAGCTGTCCTCCTTGAACAGAACCGCGGGCAGAAAGCTCCAATCCCAATTGTAGACCAGCACGTCGGACACGCGGATCCACACATAGACCACCGCACCCAAAAGCAGCGCAATCAGCACCGCATCGAGCGTGCCAAAGCGTCGGGGTCGGTCTGGGTCGGGATACATGCCGGGCCTGAAGGGGGGAGAGGTCCGGGGGCGCGGACGCCCCCGGGGAAAGGGTCAGTTGGCCAGCTGATCGGCCCAGGGACGCCCGCCGAACCAATAGGCGTGGCGCTCATCGAGCCAGCCCGACTGCCGGTTCAGAAGGATCCAGTTGTTGAAGAAGTTCAGCGCATCCGTGTCGCCCTTGCGCAAGGCGAAGGCCTCGGAATTGGGTTCGATCTTGGCGGTCGACGGCGCAAAGGCCACCTCGGGGTTGTCAAACACCGCAAAGGCGGGCTTTGGCTGGCTTGACAGCATGGCATGGGCATTGCCGTTCAGCACCTCCTGCTCGACCTGGCCGTCATCGTCGAACTGGCGCAGCGTGGCCTTTGGGAAGTTCTCCTGGATATAGATGCAGGGCGTGGCGCCGCGCCGGCAGGCAAAGGTCACCGAGGTGTCGTTGAAGCCCTCGGGCCAGGCCAGCCCTTCGGCCAGCGATTTGTTGGCCATCACCCCGAGCGAGGAGTTGGCATAGGGCGTGGTGAAATTCACGGTGAGGTTGCGCGCCGGGGTGATCGACATGCCGCCGATGATCACGTCGAACTTGCCGGCCAGCAGGGCGGGGATGATCCCGTCCCAGGCGGTGGGCACAAATTCGATGCCCACGCCCATATCCTCGGCCAGCTTGGTGGCGACATCGATCTCAAAGCCGATCAGATCGCCGTTCTTGTCGCGCATCGCCCAGGGCACGAAGGTCGACATGCCCACCCGGATCACGCCGCGCTCCTGGATCTCCTGGATCACGCTTTGCGCCGCGGCCGGAACCGCCGCCAGCAGCGCCGTGGCGGCGATGGCCGACGCCGCCAGCGCCTTGAGATGACTGAGAAGTTTCATTGGGGTTCTCCCTTGGTCGTGAAAGTCATGCGCGGCTCAAGCCCCGCCGTGCCTGCGCCTCCAGCCGCGCGGCGACGGCCGAAAGGCTGATTGTGATCACAAGGTAAATGGCCGCGACGGTGAACCAGATCTCAAAGCTCATGAAGGTCTCGGCGATGACATTGCGCCCCTCATTGGTCAGATCGAAGATCGCGATGGTCGAGACGATCGCCGAGTTCTTGATCAGGTTGACCAGCGCCGAGGTCATCGGCGGCGCCATGATCGGCACGGCCTGGGGCAGCACGACCCGCGCATAGACCTGCCAGGCGCGCAGCCCCAGCGCCGAGGCGCCCTCCCATTGCCCGCGCGGGATCGAGAGGATGCCGCCACGGATGATCTCGGAGATGAAGGAGGCCTCAAAGACCGCCAGTGCCAGCACCCCGGTCCAGAACCGGTCGATGCCAATGATGGGCGAGAGCACGAAGTAAAAGAGATACATCTGCACCAGCAGCGGCGTGTTGCGGATCGCCTCCAGATAGACCGTGGCAATGGCATTGCCGGCATAGGAGCGCGACAGGCGCAGCAGCGCCGTGAGAAGGCCGATGGCAAAGGCCAGAAGCGCGGCCCAAAGGGTGATTTCGATCGTGACCCACAGGCCGCGGACCAGCGGGCCCCAGATGATCTCGCCATCGATCTCGCGATAGATATAGCGCGGCACCCGGTACCATTGCCAGCTATAGCCCATCTGGCTGGCGCCGACGATGACGCCCCAGACCAGAAGCCCGCCCACAAAGAGGAACAAACCCCAATCGGACAGCACGCGCATCCGATGCTGGCGGCGCGCGCCAAGCGGTGGCGCGATCTTGGCCAGGCTGTCCGGCTTGGCCAGGCTGTCCGGCTCGCTCCCCGACACGATGTCCCCCCGCAGGATCTGTTGGCTTCATCCTTCCGGCGGCCCGGCACATTTGCAAGGGAAGAGACCGGGCCCGGGTCCGAGGGTCGCGGCTTTGGGCGTGCTGCCCAAGCTTTGGGCAATCCTGCCCGACCCGACCCGCGTCACACGGAGACGTGACCGCAGGGGGAAGCGTCAATCGGCAAGGCTGTGCCCGGTCATGTGGCGGTCTGGAGGTCGGATCTGTGCCTGTCTGCTCGGCAAATCGGCAATCGGGCAGGTGTCGTGAGAGCGGTGCGTGCAATCGCCTCAGCCCCCGCGTGATTACGACGGAAAGGTTGGCCTTCGGCGTTCGCGTTACCATTTACTAACCTTGCCCGTCCCAGACTGGAACATCGGTCTGGTCACCCGCGAACCGAGAGCAGGAGTTCTATGGAACTTTTCAGCGAATTCGCCGACGAGTACGACCGCACCAAGGTCGAGGAGATGTCGCTCCAGGATTATCTGCTGGGATGCAGGGAGGACTGGCGCCTGCGGGCCACGGCCGCTGAGCGTATGGTCGCCGCGATCGGCGAGCCCGAGGTCATCGACACCAGCCAGGACCAGCGGCTCGGCCGCATCTTTCTGAACCGCACGATCAAGCGCTACCCGGCCTTTGCCGATCTTTATGGAGCTGAAGAGACCATTGAGCGCATCGTTGCGTTCTTTCGCCATGCCAGCCAGGGCTTGGAGGAGCGCAAGCAGATCCTCTATCTGCTCGGCCCTGTCGGGGGCGGAAAATCGACCCTCGCCGAGATCCTCAAGCGGCTGATGGAGGAGGAAGCGGTCTATATCCTCAAGGCCGGCGCGCAGATGAGCCCGGTTTTCGAAAGCCCGCTGGGGCTTTTTGACCGTGAGCGGTTCGGCGCCACGCTGGAGGACAAGTACAACGTGCCCCGCCGGCTGCTCACCGGGCTGATGTCGCCCTGGGCGGCCAAGCGGCTGGAGGAGTTTGGCGGCGATATCTCGAAATTCACCGTGGTGCGCGCCTTCCCCTCGCGGCTCAAGCAGCTTTGCGTGACCAAGACCGAGCCGGGCGATGAGAACAACCAGGATGTTTCTACCCTGGTGGGCAAGCTCGACATCCGCAAGCTGGAGCATTTCAGCCAGAACGACCCGGATGCCTATTCCTATTCGGGCGGTCTGAACCGCACCACCCAGGGCCTGCTGGAATTCGTCGAGATGTTCAAGGCGCCCATCAAGGTGCTGCATCCGCTGCTGACCGCAACGCAAGAAGGCTCCTATGCCGGCACCGAAAACATCGGCGCCATGCCCTATCAGGGCGTGATCATCGCACATTCCAATGAAAGCGAATGGCAGGCCTTCAAGAACAACAAGAACAATGAGGCGTTTCTCGACCGGATCAGCGTGGTCAAGGTGCCCTATTGCCTGCGCGCCACCGAAGAGGCGCAGATCTACGGAAAGCTGATGCGCAACTCCTCGCTCTATGAGGCGCCCTGCGCGCCCGAGACGCTGCCGATCCTGGCGCGGTTCTCGGTGCTCACCCGGCTGCGCGAGCATGAGAACTCCTCGCTGCACTCAAAACTGCGCGTCTATGATGGCGAGACGCTCAAACATACCGACCCCAAGGCCCGCTCGATCCAGGAATATCGCGATGTGGCTGGCGTCGATGAGGGGATGAGCGGGATCTCCACCCGGTTTGCCTTCAAGATCCTGTCGGAGACCTTCAATCACGACAATGAGGAGGTCGCCGCCGATCCGGTGCATATGATGTATGTGCTCGAACAGGCGATCCGCCGCGAGCAGTTTCCCGAGGAGGTCGAGACCCGCTATCTGGACTTCATCAAAAGCGAGCTTGCCAGCCGCTATGCGGAGTTCATCGGGGAGGAGATCCAGAAGGCCTATCTGGAGAGCTATACCGATTTCGGCCAGAACCTCTTTGACCGCTACATCGCCTATGCCGATGCCTGGATCGAGGAGCAGGATTTCAAGGATCCCGATACCGGCCAGATGTTCGACCGCGATGTGCTGGAACAGGAACTGGCCAAGATCGAAAAGCCCGCCGGCGTGACCAATCCCAAGGATTTTCGCAATGAGGTGGTCAAGTTCGTGCTGCGCGCACGGGCCGAGCATGGCGGCGAGAACCCGGCCTGGACCAAATATGAGAAGCTGCGCCGGGTGATTGAACGGCGCATGTTCAGCCAGGTGGAGGATCTGCTGCCGGTCATCAGCTTCGGGGCCAAGCGCGACAAGGAAACCGACGCCAAGCATGCTGAGTTCGTCGACCGGATGGTCGCGCGCGGCTACACGCCGCGCCAGGTGCGCCGGCTGGTCGAATGGTACATGCGTGTCAACAAGGCGGGCTGATCCGCAGGAAAGTTATGGCCCAATTCATAGACCGTCGGCTCAACCCCAAGGATAAGAATCTCGGCAACCGGCGGCGCTTTATCGACCGTGTCCGCAACCATGTGAAATCGGCCGTCGATGAGGCGGTCAAGCGCCGCGGCATCGCCAATGCCGACCGTGAGGGCCGCGTCACGGTGCCCGCCGACAGCATCAGCGAACCGGCCTTCCGCCATGCGCGCGAGGGCGGGCGGCGCGAGCGGGTGTTTACCGGCAACAAGCAGTATCATGGCGGCGACCGGCTCAACAAACCGCCCAGCGGCGGGGGCGGCGGGCGTGGTCGCAAGGGCGCCAAGGAGGGCGATGGCGAGGATGATTTCGTGTTCGTCCTGTCCCGCGAGGAATTTCTGGACATTTTCTTTGAAGATCTCGAGCTGCCCGATCTGGTCAAGCGCACCCTCAAGGAGATCGCGGCCACCCGCCCGCACCGCGCCGGCCTGTCGGTCACCGGCAGCCCGGGCAATATGAATGTCGCCCGGACCCTGCGCAACGCGATGGGCCGGCGGCTGGCGCTGCACCGCCCCACCGATGCCGAGATCCGCGAGATCCGCGGGCGGATCTTTGAGCTTGAGGCGATCGCGGCGCCCAGCGATGCGCAGCGCCAGGAGCTTGTGGCCCTGCGCGCCGAGCTTGAGGCGCGCCAGGCCCGGCAAAAGCTGGTGCCCTATCTCGACCCGCTGGATGTGCGCTATAACCATTTCGAACAGCGGCCCGAGCCCAATTCCAACGCCGTGATGTTCTGCCTGATGGATGTCTCGGCCTCGATGCGCGAGCGCGAGAAGGATCTTGCCAAGCGGTTTTTCGTGCTGCTGCACCTTTTTCTGATGCGCCGCTACGACAAGGTGGAGCTGGTCTTCATCCGCCACACCCATCAGGCCAGCGAATGCGACGAAGAGACCTTCTTCAACAGCCGCGAGACAGGCGGCACCGTGGTCTCGACCGCCCTGGTTGAGATGAAGCGCATCGTCGAGGCCCGCTATCCGGCGGCGGACTGGAACATCTATGCCGCCCAGGCCTCAGACGGCGACAATTATTCCGGCGATTCAGCCAATTGCGCCGATCTTCTTGAAAACGACTTGATGCCGCATTGTCAGTACTTTGCCTATGTCGAGATCATCGATGAGGAGGAGGCGCAGTTTCTGACCAATGACCGCACCGGCACCGAGCTGTGGCAAGCCTATCGCGGCGTGGCCGAAACCTGCCCGAACTTCGCGATGAAGCGGATCTCCGGGCCCGGCGACATCTACCCGGTGTTTCGCGAGCTTTTCTCGCGCAGTCTTGAGAGCGCCGATGGCTGAGGGCACGCTGCTGTTTGAGGGGGCCGATTGGGATTTCGCGGTGCTCGACCGGACCTATGCGGCCATCGAAACCGTCGCGCGCGACGATATGGGCCTCGATCTTTACGCCAACCAGATCGAGATCATCTCCTCCGAGCAGATGCTCGATGCCTATTCCTCGGTGGGCATGCCGCTGATGTACCGGCACTGGTCCTTCGGCAAGCAGTTCATCCAGAATGAGCGCGCCTATCAGAAGGGGTTTCAGGGCCTTGCCTATGAGATCGTGATCAACTCCAACCCCTGCGTGAGCTATTGCATGGAGGAGAATTCGATGGCCATGCAGGCGTTGGTCATCGCGCATGCGGCCTGCGGCCATAACCATTTCTTCAAGGCCAACCACCTTTTTCGGCAATGGACCGATCCGGAGGGCATTCTCGACTATCTTGACTATGCCCGCGGCTTCATTGCCAATTGCGAGGAGCGGCATGGCCAGCGCGAGGTCGAGCGGGTGCTCGATGCAGCCCATGCACTCATGCCATCAGGGGTGTTTCGCCACCGCCGCCCACCTTCGCTGTCGCTCAAGGCCGAACGGGCGCGGGAGCGGGAGCGTCTGGCTGAGGAGGAAAAGCGCGTTCACTATCTGTGGGACAGCTTTACCCGCGGCAGCCGGCCGACCGCCTCGGACGAGACCGAGGCGCGCGAACGCAAGCGCCGGATGCGGCTGCCCGAAGAGAACCTGATCTTCTTCATCGAGCATTACAGCCCGGTGCTGGAACCCTGGCAGCGCGAGACCCTGCGCATCGTGCGCAACATCGCCCAGTATTTTTACCCGCAAAAACAGACCCAGGTGATGAATGAGGGCTGCGCGACCTTCGTGCATTACCATATTCTCAACCTGATGCATCGGCGCGGGCAGATCGACGATGGCGCGATGCTGGAGATCCTGCACAGCCATTCCAACGTGCTCACCCAGCCCGATTTCGACGACCGGCGGTTCTCAGGCATCAACCCCTATGCGCTGGGCTTTGCGATGATGCAGGACATCAAGCGCATCTGCGAGGCGCCGGAGGACGAGGACCGCGCCTGGTTTCCCGACATCGCGGGATGCGGCGACTGGCGCGGCGTGCTCAAGGATGCCTGGGCGAATTTCCGCGATGAGAGCTTCATTCAGCAGTTTCTCAGCCCCCGGGTCATGCGCGCCTTTCACATGTTCGCCCTGTCGGACGATGCGACCGATCCCTGGTATCTGGTCAGCGGCATCCATGACGAGCATGGCTATCGCACCGTGCGCGACGCATTTGCGCGCAGCCGGGACATTTCGATCCAGGAGCCGGAGATCGAGGTTGCCGATGTCGATCTTCTGGGCGACCGGGTGCTGCAGCTGCGGCACAACCGGCGCGACGGGATCTCGCTTGACCCCGCGCAACGCGACGCGACCCTTGCCCATGTGCGCACGCTTTGGGGCTATTCGGTCCGCATGCAGGAATGCTGACGCCCGTTTGGGCTCAGCGCAGGGGCTGAAGGGCGGCAACCGCGTCGCGGGCCAGCGCTTCGATCCCGGCCCAGTCGCCCGCTTGCATCATCGCGCCCGGCACGACCCATGAGCCGCCGACGCAGAGCACATTGGGCAGCTTGAGATAGTCTGGCGCATTGGCAAGCCCGATGCCCCCCGTGGGGCAAAAAGCCAGATCCGGCAGCGGTGAGGCCAGCGATTTTAAGAACGGCGCACCGCCCGCCGCCTCGGCCGGAAAGAATTTCAGCGTGTCGAACCCGGCATCGGCCAGGGCCATGGCTTCGGTGGCCGAGGCGCAGCCGGGCAGAAAGGGCATCCCATCGGCGCGAACAGCCTCGAGCAGCGCCGCGGGGGCCCCGGGGCTGACCCCGAAAACCGCGCCATGCGCCCGGGCCTGGGCCAGATCGGCCGCATTGCGCACCGTGCCTGCGCCGACAATCGCCTCGGGCATGGCGGCCTTCATGGCCTGCATCGCCTGCAGCGCGACCGCGCTGCGCAGCGTGACCTCGAGCACCCGCAGACCGCCCGCGACCAGCGCCTCGGCCAGCGGTGCTGCATGATCCAGATCCTCCACGACAATCACCGGGATGACCGGCGCCTCGGCACAGATCTCGCGCGCTGTGGTCATGTCAGGTCCTTTTCGGTCAGCCGCGCGGCCATCGCCGCGGTTGCAGGGTCGGTGCCCTCGGGCAAGGCGCCGGTCCCGGTCAGCGCCGGGATCAGCGCGCTGGCCAGCTCCTTGCCCAGCTCGACCCCCCATTGGTCATAGGAGTTCACGCCCCAGATGATGCCCTGCACCATCACCTTATGCTCGTAAAGGGCCACCAACCCGCCCAGGCCGGCCGGGTCCAGCCGGTCGAGAAGCAGCGTGGTCGACGGGCGGTCGCCGGGGAAGGTGCGGTGCGGGGCCAGCCGGTCGATCTCCTCGGCCGATTTGCCCGCAGCGGCCATGGCGTCGCGCACCTCCGCCTCGGTGCGGCCAAAGGCCAGCGCCTGGGCCTGGGCAAGGCAATTGGCCATCAGAAGCGCATGGTGATGCGGGTCGGCCGCGCGCGGGCTGCGCGCCGCGATGAACTCCGCCGGGATCACATCGGTGCCCTGATGGAGGAGCTGGAAGAAGGAATGCTGCGAGTTCGTCCCCGGCTCGCCCCAGATCACCGGCCCGGTCGCCCCGGCCAGACGCTGCCCGTCGCGCCCCACCCGCTTGCCATTGCTCTCCATATCGAGCTGCTGGACATAGGCCGGAAAACGTTCGAGCCGCTGATCATAGGGGATGAGCGCCACGGTGGGCCAACCCATCCCATTGCGCCGGAAGAGCCCGGCCAGGGCCAGGAGCACGGGCAGGTTCTCCACCAAAGGGGCCTCGCGAAAATGCGCATCCATCGCCGCGGCCCCGGCAAGGAAGGCGCGGAACGCATCGGCCCCCACCGCGAGGGCCACCGGCAGGCCGATCGCCGACCAGACCGAGTAGCGCCCGCCGACCCAATCCCAAAACCCAAACACCCGTTCGGGCGCGATGCCGAACTCTGCCGTGCCGGAGAGGTTGGTTGAAACCGCGGCCATGCGCGGCCCGGGATCGCCCGCTTGCGCCAGCCAGTCGCGGGCCGAGCGGGCATTGGTCATCGTCTCCAGCGTCGTGAAGGTCTTTGAGGCGATGATCACCAGCGTTGTGGCCGGGTCGAGATGCTGGACCGTGTCGGCCAGATGGGCCCCATCGACATTCGAGACGAAATGCAGCCGCGGCCCGTCATGATCGGGCGCCAGCGCGCGCGTGACCATCACCGGGCCCAGATCCGAGCCGCCAATGCCGATATTGATCACATCGGTGATCGGCCCCGCCCGCACCGTTTCGGCATAGTCGAGAAACCGGCTCAGCGTGCCCGCCACATCGGCGCCCTCGGGCGGCGTGGCCCCGCCGCGCAGCGCCATATGCAGCACCGCGCGGTTTTCGGTGCTGTTGATGGGCGCGCCGGCAAAGGCGGCGTCGCGCCGCGCCGCGACCTTGGCGCATTCGGCCAGATCGAGAAGCGTGGCAAGGGCGGCGGCGTCGAGCTTTTCGCGGCTGAGGTCGAGCAGCATGCCCGGCCCTTCAAAGCTCAGCGCCGCAACCCGCCCCGGATCGCTGGCAAACAGCTGCCGCAGATGCTGGGTTTGCAGCCGCGCGGCATCGGTTTGCAGGCGCGCCCAGGCCGCCTCGAACTCGCTCATGACCTTCTCCTCAGATCGCCACACCCGCGCCGGTCTCCGCCGTGCCGACGCTGTTGCGAAAGGCCGCGAACATCTCGCGCCCCAGCCCCTCGGCCGAGGCGGAGAGATCCGCCGTGGCCGGCGCGCGCGCCTCCCACTCCGCGGCATCGACCAGCGCGTCGAGCCGGCCCGTCACGGCATCGACCCGCACCATGTCACCGTCGCGCAGCCGGGCGATGGGCCCGCCATCGGCCGCCTCGGGGCTGACATGGATCGAGGCCGGCACCTTGCCCGAGGCGCCCGACATCCGCCCATCGGTGACCAGCGCCACCTTCTGCCCGCGCTCCTGCAAAATGCCAAGGGCCGGGGTCAGCGAATGCAGCTCGGGCATGCCATTGGCCTTGGGGCCCTGAAAGCGCACCACCACCACAACATCGCCGGTGAGCTCGCCCGCCTTGAACGCGGCCTTCACCTGCTCCTGATCGGTAAAAACCCGCGCCGGCGCCTCAATCACATGCCGCTCGGGCGCGACGGCCGAGACCTTGATGCAGCCGCGGCCCAGATTGCCCTCCAAAAGCGCGAGCCCGCCTGTGGCTGCAAAGGGCTTGGCATGGGGGCGCAGGATCTGCGGGTTGAGGCTCTCGCGCGTGCCCTCGGCCCAGACCAGCGCGTCGCCCTCCAGCCTGGGCTCGCGCGTATAGGCGGCCAGCCCCTCGCCGGTGACGGTCTGCGTGTCGGGGTGCAAAAGCCCCGCGCCCAAAAGCTCGCCGATCAGAAAGCCCAAGCCTCCCGCGGCGTGGAAATGGTTCACATCGGCAAGGCCATTGGGATAGACGCGCGCGAGCAGCGGGGTGACCGCCGAAAGCTCGGAGAAATCGGACCAATCGAGGATCACCCCGGCCGCCCGGGCCATGGCGATCAGATGGATGAGCAGGTTCGTCGAGCCCCCCGTCGCATGCAGCCCGACAATCCCGTTCACAAAGGCCCGTTCGTCGAGAATGTCGCAGACCCGCGGCCCGCCCCCCGCAAGCGCCAGCGCCCGTTCGGCCGCCGCCCGGGTCAGCGCATCGCGGATCGCCCCGCCGGGATTGATGAAGCTGGTGCCCGGCAGATGCAGCCCCATCACCTCCATCAGCATCTGGTTGGTGTTGGCCGTGCCATAAAAGGTGCAGGTGCCCGGCGCGTGATAGGAGGCAAGCTCGGCGCGCAACAGGGTGTCGCGCCCCACCTCTCCGGCGGCATATTGCTGGCGCACCTTGGCCTTTTCGTCATTGGGAATGCCCGAGGGCATGGGCCCGGCCGGGATGAACAGCGCCGGGATATGCCCGAAACTCGCCGCGGCGATGACGAGGCCGGGCACGATCTTGTCGCACACGCCCAGGAAAACGGCGGCATCGAAGACATTGTGCGAGAGGGCGACGCCCGCGGCCATGGCGATCACATCGCGCGAGAAAAGCGACAGCTCCATGCCCGGCTGGCCCTGCGTGACCCCGTCGCACATCGCCGGAACCCCGCCCGCCACCTGCGCCGTGGCGCCTGCGGCCCGGGCGGCCTCGCGGATAATGTCGGGATAGCGCTCAAAAGGCTGATGGGCCGAGAGCATGTCGTTATAGGCCGTGACGATGCCCAGATTGGGGGCCTTTTCGCCGGCGACCGAGGCCTTGTCCGCCCCCGCCGCGGCGGCGGCATGGGCAAGATTGCCGCAGCTCAGATGCGCCCGGCCCGGGCCCATCTCGCTCCAGCGGTCGCAGCGGGCCATATAGGCGCTGCGGGCGTCGCGCGAGCGGTCGATGATGCGGTCGGTGACGGCAGCTAGTGTCGGATGCATTGGCAGCCCTCCTCGCGCGCCTTTTAGCGGATGTGCGGGGCGCCGTCATTGGGGGATCGAGGAAAGTTGTGTCCGCGCCTGAACGTCAGGCCTGAAGGCATGCCTCAAACTCCCGCCATTCGCCTTTGGACATGCCGGAGCTTTCCTGGGTCACGGTTTCGCCCGCCAGCATCCGGCGCAGGGCGGCGAGGGCCTTGGCCGAAAGATGCGCCCCGCCCAGCCGGTAATCCTCGAAGGCCGCATAGGCGAGCGGGCACCAGGCGCGGGTCATGGCGCAGATCACCTCGGCAAAGGCGCGGATCTCGTATTGCGCATGGGCGTCGGCCCGCAGCCGCAGGAAGTGAAAGAGGTTGTGCAGGTCGGTTTTCCAGTACCATTGGGTGTAGATGTTCTGGGGCAGGTTCATGCGGGCCAGTTCGCGCGCCAGCCCCTGCTGCCCGTCATCCCCCAGCATCGCCTGGTAATTGTCATAGGCCCGGGCGCTGTCGGCCTTGAGGATGTCGAGCACGCGCGCGGCCTCCGCGCCCTCCAGCACCTCCCCCCGGCCCTGCCGGTTGGAGGCCGATTGCGCGGCCAGATGCTCGGGCGCGGGGATGTAGAACTCGCGGTCCAGGATCGAATAGCGCGCGGAGATCTCGTTGACATTGGCGGTGCGGTGGCGGATCCACTGCCGCGCGACAAAGAGCGGGAGCTTGACGTGGAATTTGGCCTCGCACATCTCGAAGGGCGTCGAGTGCCAGTGCCGCATCAGATAGCTGATCAGCCCGGCATCGTCACGCACCGCCCGCGTGCCGGCGCCATAGGAGACGCGCGCGGCCTGCACGATCGCCGCATCGTCGCCCATATAGTCGACGAGCCGCACGAAGCCATGGTCGAGCACGGGATGGGCGGTGTAGAGGATCGCCTCGGCCCCCTCGGCCACGGCGCGGCGGGTGGGCTGCGTGTCGGCACGCTGGGCGGCGATCTCGTCTTCCTGCGCTTTGGTCAGCATGATGGCGGCCCTTTCCCGATTCGAATTTCCATATATTGTGGCCGATTTAAGCAGGGCCGCAAGGTGCTGTGGTGAGCCTGCTTCCCGTCGAGGAGCGGCTGGGCCGGCTGGTCCGGCACCACCTGCCGCCGGCGCTGTCGGAATTTGTGATGTTCGGGCTCAAGCAGGGCTGGGCCTGTCTTTTTGGCGGGCTGCTGCTGGCGCTGCTGATCCTCACCCGGCTGGTCTGGGATCCGGGCTGGGCGCTGGCACGCTATGATGCGCTGCTGATTGCAGCGCTCGTCCTGCAGGGGCTGTTTCTGGCGCTGCGGCTGGAGAGCTGGGCGGAGGCGCGGGTGATCGTGCTCTTCCATGTCTCCGGCACGGTGATGGAGATCTTCAAGGTCGAGATGGGCAGCTGGAGCTATCCCGACCCCGGGCTGGCCAAGATCGCCGGCGTGCCGCTTTTTTCGGGCTTCATGTATGCCAGCGTGGGCAGCTATATGGCGCGGGTGATCCGGATTTTCGACATGCGGTTCACCGGCTACCCGCCCTTTTGGTGGACGGTGCTGTTGGCCGCGGCGATCTATCTGAACTTTTTCACCCATCATTTCATCATCGATGCGCGCTGGGGGCTGGTTGCGGCCAGTCTGGTGGTGTTCTGGCATTGCCGGATCCGCTATCGCCCCGACCGCATGGCGCTGCAGATGCCGCTGGTTCTGGCCGCGCTGCTGTCGGCGGTCTTTCTCTATCTGGCCGAGAATATCGGCACGCTGACGGGCACCTGGGTCTATGCCGGGCAGGCGGGGTTTCACTTTGCCTCGCTCGACAAGTTCGGCTCCTGGTATCTCTTGCTTTATGTAAGCTTCGTGCAGGTGTCGCTGGTGGTTCGCGATGCGTTGGAGCCGCGAGTGCCGGGGCGGGCCTAGCAGGCGGGCTTAGCGAGCGGGGCTGGCTGCCCGGCGCGAAACGACTAGGCTGCGTGGTGGCGGAATCACCGCATCGACGGAGGGCTGACACCGATGAGCATCACCTATCTGCACACCATGGTCCGGGTGAAGGATCTGGAGGCCTCGATGGCGTTTTACGCGCTGTTGGGGCTCACCGAGACGCGGCGCCGCGACAGCGAGGGCGGGCGGTTCACCTTGGTTTTCATGGCCCCGCCGGATCAGCCCGACTGCCCGGTCGAGCTCACCTATAACTGGGATGGCGATGATGGTCTGCCCGCCGACAGCCGGCATTTCGGCCATCTGGCCTATGCGGTCGACGACATTTATGCGACCTGCCAGCATTTGATGGATCACGGCGTGACGATCAACCGCCCGCCGCGGGACGGGCGGATGGCCTTTGTGCGCTCGCCCGACAACATTTCCGTCGAGCTTTTGCAAAAGGGCGAGGCGCTGGCGCCGGCCGAGCCCTGGTCGAGCATGGCCAATACCGGGCATTGGTGAGCACCGTCTGAAAAAGGCGTCGGGCGCAGGGGTGCGGAGCGGAGGCCCCACCCACCCCGTCGAGGGCACGCCTGTGACGGGCGTGGCGCGGCCCCTCAGCCTCCGCTCCGCACCCGCCTGGCCGGTGCCGGCGGGGCACGCGTTATCTGTTGGGCAAAGCGTGACTTGTCGCTGCGGGGCAGCCCCGGCTAGGGTTTGGTCATGCCAAGACTGACCCCAGCGCTGGTTGCGAGCGCCTGCCTCTTTGCCACTGCGGCGCAGCCCTGCGATCTGGCGCTTGCCCTGGCCATTGACGTCTCCGGCTCGGTCGACCCGGGTGAATACCGCTTGCAGATGGACGGGCTGGCCGCGGCGCTGCGCGACCCCACGGTGTCGGACGCGCTGGTGGGTGCGTCGGCCGCGGTCATGGTCGTGCAATGGACCGGCGCGTCGCGCCAGGCAGTGATCGTGCCCTGGCGGCGGATGCTGGCCCGCCAGGACTTGCTGGCCCTGGCCGATGAGGTCGAGCGCGCGCCGCGCCTGTGGCGACATTTTTCGACCGGCATCGGCGAGGCGCTGACCTTTTCGGCAACCCAGTTCGACGCGGTGTCCGATTGCAGGCGGAGGGTGATCGACGTGTCGGGCGACGGGCGGTCCAATGAGGGGGTGCCGCCCGAGGATGTCGGTGCCGGGCTGGTACGCTACGGCTTTACCATCAACGGGCTTGCCATCGAAGGCAGCGAAGAGGATCTCACCGGCTATTACCGCGCCTTCGTGATCGCGGGGCCGGGCGCCTTTGTGATGACCGCGGAGAGCTTTGCCGATTACCCCGAGACGATCCGGCGCAAGCTGTTGACCGAGGTCGCCCTGCCGGTCACGCAGCTTGCCCCTGAGGCGATCTCGGTGGCCCAAACGCAGCCCGAGCCTGCCCAATGAGCGAACCGAGAGCCGCGCGGCGCAGGGCTGTGCGCCCTCATGCGCGGCCCGGGATGCGCAGGCGCGCCGCCCTTTGCGCAACCGCGCTGGTGCTGGCAACGCAGCCGGTCCATGCCTGCGGGCTTGCGCTGGTCATGGGGCTCGACATCTCCTCCTCGGTCAATTCAAGCGAGTATCGCCTGCAGATCGGCGGCATTGCGGCGGCGCTGCGCGATGCCGAAATCCGGGCGGCGATCATGGCCGACCCGCCGGTATGGCTGACCATCTATGAATGGTCGGGCCAGCGCCAGCAGACCGATGTGGTGGGCTGGACCCGCCTCGCCTCACCCGCCCAGATCGATGCGCTGGCCGCCCGGCTCGACGCGCATATCCGGCCCTATGACGCCTTTGCCACCGCCATCGGCCAGTCGCTGGCCTATGCGCTGCGCCGGTTTGACAGCCTGCCGGAGGCCTGTGCGCGGCAGGTCGTCGATCTCTCCGGCGACGGGGTCAGCAATGAGGGGCGTCAGGCCATCGCCCTGCATCCCGAGGCGGCACAGCGCGGCGTCACCGTCAATGCGCTGGTCATCAAGGGCGGTGATCCCGACCCCGAGGCGCATTACCGCTATGGCGTGATCACCGGGCCAGGCGCGTTCTTGCTGGTGGCCCGCAACGGGTTTGAGGATTACCCCGACCTCATCAAGGGCAAGCTTTTGCGCGAGCTTCTGCCCGAAATGCTGCTGGGCGCACGCGATCCTGCGCGCTAGCTGGCATCCGATCCGCCCAGGATGCGGCTGATCAGCATGAAGAGCAGCCCAAGCCCGGCAAAGACCGGGGCGGCCGGCAGCTCCAGCACGGTCTGGATCACCGGGTTCCACAGCCATTCGGCGACATAGCGCTCAATGGCCGGCTGAAGCGTCAACAGGCTCTCGGAATGGAGCCGGAACCAGACCTCGCCGATCGGGCGCAGGGCGATGTCATCGGCATCCGCGCTTGCCCGCCAGTCAAGCAGGATCAGCACCATGCCAACCACGAATATTACAAATCCAATTAGCCGCATCAGGCCCTCCGCGCCGGGAACCTAGGGTGGATTGCGCTTGCCGGCAAGCCTCGGCATCGGCGAGACTGGCTAGGATGAGGAGCCGAATGTTTCAAACTTTCGATCAACGCAGCACACCTGAAACCGGCGCCGCGCGGCTGGCCGCGCTGCGCGCCGCGATGGCCGATGCCGCTCTGCAGGGGTTCATGGTGCCCCGGGCCGACCGGCATCAGGGCGAGAATGTGGCCCCCTGCGATGAGCGGCTGGCCTGGCTGACCGGGTTCACCGGTTCGGCCGGGCTCTGCATCGCGCTGGCCGAACGCGCCGCGGTCTTCGTGGACGGGCGCTACACCCTGCAGGCCGCAGCCCAGGTCGATGCCGGCGCATTCGAGATCGTGGCCAGCGACCGCGTCAAACCGGCTGAGTGGCTGGAGGATGCGCTGCGCAGCCGCCGCGGCGCGCCAGACAGTGGGGCGCAGGGGGGCGACGGGCCCAACGAAGGCGACGGGCCCAACGAAGGCGACGGGCCCAACGAGGGCGACGGGGCACTGCGGGGCGACGGGGCACTTGGGGGCCCGGTGCTTGCAGGCCCGGTGCTGGGCTACGATCCCTGGCTGCATGGGCGGGAGG
The DNA here is from genome assembly GCA_038521775.1 of Pseudomonadota bacterium. GTDB lineage: Bacteria > Pseudomonadota > Alphaproteobacteria > Rhodobacterales > Rhodobacteraceae > J013. Next base: position 17,937 of record JBCBKN010000017.1, read on the forward strand.
AGATCGCGCGGTTGGAGGAGCGGCTTGCGCCGCACGGGATCAGCTTGCGCCCCGTCGACAATCTGGTCGATGCGGTCTGGGCCGACCGACCGGCGCCGCCCGCAGCCCCTGTCGACATCCAGCCGGCCGAAGCGTCGGGCCTGGCGCATGCGGAAAAGCGCGCGCAGATCGCGCAGGCGCTGCGCGCCGACGGGGTGGACGCGGCCGTGCTGACCCTGCCCGACAGCATCGCCTGGCTGCTCAACATCCGCGGCGGCGACATCGCCCGCACCCCGGTGCCGCATGCCTTTGCCATTGTGACCGCCGATGGCCAGGTCGGGCTCTACTCGGACCCCGAAAAATTCGGCCCGGAAGTGCGCAGCCATCTGGGCAATTCGGTCGATGTTCAGCCCTGGTCGGGCTTTGAGGGCGCGCTGGCGGCCCGGGCCGGCCAGATCGTGGCGGTCGACCGAAGCTCGGCCCCGGCGCGGGTGGGCGCTCTGCTGGAGGCGGCGGGCGCCACGATCCGATGGCAGCGCGACCCCTGCGCATTGCCCAAAGCATCCAAGAACGACACTGAGCTCGCCGGCATCCGGGCCGCCCATCTGCGCGACGGCGCGGCGATGGTGCGCTTTCTGCACTGGCTCGATCACAGCCTTGCCGCCGGCACCCCGCTCACTGAAATCGACGTTGTGCGCGCCTTGGAGGGGTTTCGGGCCGAGACCGGTCATTTGCGCGACATCTCGTTTGAGACGATCTGCGGGTCGGGACCGAACGGCGCCATCGTCCATTACCGGGTGTCCGAGGCCACCAACCGCGCCATTGCCCCGGGCGATATCCTGCTGGTCGACAGCGGCGCCCAGTATCGCGACGGCACCACCGACATCACCCGCACCATAGCAACCGGCCCGGTGCCCGATGCGGCCGCCCGCGCCTTTACGCTGGTGCTGCGCGGCATGATCGCGATGTCGCGGCTGCGCTTTCCCCAGGGTCTTGCCGGGCGCGACATCGAGGCGGTGGCACGGGTGCCGCTCTGGCAGGCGGGGTTTGACTATGCCCATGGCACGGGCCATGGCGTTGGCGCCTATCTGGGGGTGCATGAAGGGCCGCAATCGCTGTCGCGGCGCGGAACCGTGCCCTTTCAACCCGGCATGGTGATCTCCAATGAGCCCGGCTATTACCGCGAGGGCGCGTTCGGCATTCGCATTGAAAACCTGCTCGCCGTCATGCCGGCCACGCTGCCGGAGGATGGCGATGCGGCGATGCTGGGCTTTGAGACGCTGACCCTCTGTCCCATCGACCGCCGGCTTGTGCGTCCGGAGCTTATGACCGAGGCCGAATGCGCCTGGCTCGACCGCTACCATGCCCGTGTTCGGTCCGAGCTGGACCCGCTGGTTCCGGCCGAGACCCGGCCCTGGCTTGCCCGGGCCTGCGCACCGTTGACCGGAATCGGCTGACCGCGCATGGTCGCGCATCTCCTCGTCGGAGGATGAGACCCAAAGCACCACGCCACCCGCTCAGAATGGTGGCGAACCGGGGAGGAAGACAGGGATATGAGCGAGCGCAGAATTTTTACGCGACGCGCGACCGGCATCTGGGTTGTGCGCGCCGGCGGCGCGGTCATTGCCGAAAGCCAGGCGGCGCTGGAGCTGTTGGAGGGCGATCTCGACCCGGTGATCTATTTCCCGCGCGAGGATGCGATTGCCTTTCTCGATCCTTCCGAACGCAGCAGCACCTGCCGCCATAAGGGCGAGGCACGCTATTTCCACATCGCCGCCAAAAGCGGCCGGATCGAGAATGCGGCATGGAGCTATGAAACCCCGCTCGATGCAGTCAAGGAGATCGCCGGCCACATCGCCTTTGACCCCGATCTGGCGACCATCGAGAAGGTGTAGGCGCTCAGCCGAGCTGCTTGGCGAAGAACACGCGATGCAGGCCCGATTGTTCGGCCCGGCCGGTTTCGACATAGCCCAGATGCGGATAGAGGCTCAGATTGGCGGTCATCGCGGCGTTGGTGTAAAGCACCGCGCGCGCACATCCCGCCGCCAGGCCGCGGGCCTCGGCCGCCTCGATCAGCTCGCGGCCAAGCCCCATCCCCTTGGCCGAAGGCGACACGGCAAGGTTTTCGACCAGCCAGTCGCCGGGCTCGGCGGCAGGGCGGCTGACCACATAGCCCAGGAGTTCGGAACCCGCTGTCGCGCCAGCCGCCGCCACCAGCACCCGACCCGCGGCGATGTCCTCCGCGAAAGGCTGCAGCATCGGCGGAGGGGTGCGTCCGATCAGCGGAACATAAGGCGCATAGGCCGCCCGAGCGATGTCGCCCAGGGCCTCCGCCTCCGAGAGGCGGGCCGCGCGAATGTCAAAGGCCTGGGTCATTGCCGCACTCTCGCAAGCCGCACTCTTGCATGCCGCACTCTGGCATGCCGAACTGGGCGCGCCAAGCCGGGCCGGCGCCACCGACAGTTGCGCTATGGCCGATGCGCTATGACCGATGGCCGATGATGGCGTCTTCGATGCCGACCGCGCCGCTCGTTATGGTGCCGCGCTGGCGCGCTTTGGCCCCGGCCCGGTCACCCCGGCGATCGACTGCCTGGCCGCACTGGCCGGTGACGCGCCGGCGACGGGCCGGTGCTGGAGATTTCCGTCGGCACCGGGCGGCTCGCCCTGCCTCTTGCCGCGCGCGGGCTTGATGTCACCGGCATCGAGATCTCCCCGGCGATGCCGGCGCAGCGTCGCGCCAAGCCGGGGGCCGAGGCGCTGACGCTCAGCCATGGCGATATGGCCACAGGCCGGGTGCCCGGCCGGTTCAGCCTGGTCTATCTCGCCTTCAACACCATCATGAACCTGACCAGCCAGACGGCCCAGACCGCTTGCTTCGTGAGTAGCGCCGCGCATCTGCGCCCCGGCGGGCGGTTTCTGTCGGAGGTGATCGTCCCGCCCCTGGCTCGCGCCCGGCGCCCGCCACCGGGTCTTTGACCATGCAGACGGCGCCTGGGGCATTGACGAGATCGACAGTGTCACCTGCAGGCCGATGGCCGCCGCGATGTCACGCCCGGGGTGCCTTGTGTGGCCCTCCGAGCTTGATCTCCTGGCGCGGATGGCGGGGCTCGCGCTCGAGACCCGCTGGCAGGGCTGAAACTGCGCGCCTTTCACCGCGACCAGCAGCGCCCATGTCTCGGTCTGGCGCGCAGCGCTGCCGCCCGGCCCCTGAGGGGGCGGGGGAGGGCGGGCGGGCCGACCCCTCAGGGGCCGGCGGCGGGGCTATTTCGGCTTCGGCCCGACCATCTCCTCAGGCCGCACCACCTCCTCAAACCGCTCGGCCGTCACAAAGCCCAGCGCGACCGCCTCTTCCTTCAGCGTCGTCTTGTTCTTGTGCGCAGTCTTGGCAACCTTGGTGGCATTGTCATAGCCGATCTCGGGCGCAAGTGCCGTCACCAGCATCAGGCTTTCGCGCATCAGCTTGTCGATCCGCGCCTCATCGGCCTCGATCCCCGCGACGCAATTGTCGGTGAAGGCCGTCGCCGCATCGCCCAGAAGCTGCATCGATTGCAGGCAGTTGTAGATCATCATGGGCTTGTAGACATTGAGCTCGAAATGCCCCTGGCTGCCGGCAAAGCCGATCGCCGCGTCATTGCCCATCACATGCGCACAGACCTGGGTCAACGCCTCGCATTGGGTGGGGTTCACCTTGCCGGGCATGATCGAGGAACCGGGCTCGTTCTCGGGCAGGACCAGCTCGCCCAGACCACAGCGCGGGCCCGAGCCCAGAAAGCGGATGTCATTGGCGATCTTGAACAGGCTTGCAGCGACGGTTTTCAGCGCCCCCGACATCTCCACGATCGCATCATGCGCCGCCAGCGCCTCGAACTTGTTGGGCGCGGTCGTGAAGGGCAGCCCGGTGATCTTTGCAATCGCCGCAGCCACGCCCTCGGCAAAGCCGGGCTGGGTGTTGAGCCCGGTGCCCACGGCGGTGCCGCCCTGCGCCAGCGGCCAGATGTTCTCCAGCGCCGCTTTGACCCGCGCAATGCCCTGGGCGACCTGAAAGGCATAGCCGCCGAACTCCTGGCCCAGGGTCAGCGGCGTGGCATCCTGGGTATGCGTGCGCCCGATCTTGATGATCCCCTCAAACGCCGCCGCCTTGGCGGCCAGGGCTGCGTGAAGCGTCTCGAGCCCCGGAAGCGTGACACCGGTCGCCGTCATTGCCGCGGCAATATGCATCGCGGTGGGGAATGTGTCGTTGGAAGATTGGCTGCGGTTGCAATGGTCATTGGGGTGAACGGGCGTCTTGCTTCCCATCTCGCCACCCAGGATCTCGATGGCCCGGTTCGAAATCACCTCATTGGCATTCATGTTCGACTGGGTGCCGGAACCGGTCTGCCAGACCACCAGCGGGAAATGATCGTCGAGCTTGCCCGAAAACACCTCCGCCGCGGCCTGAACGATGGCGCTCCCGATCTCGGCATCGAGATTGCCCATCGCCATATTAGTCTCGGCCGCGGCCTGCTTGATCGCCCCCAGGGCCCGCACCAGCGCGACGGGCTGTTTTTCCCACCCGATCGGAAAATTGCCGATCGAGCGCTGGGTCTGCGCGCCCCAATAGCGATCGGCCGGCACCTTCAGCGGGCCGAAGCTGTCTGTCTCGGTCCGGGTCATTGGGGCTGTGGCGGTCATCGGCGGTCTCCTCTCCTCGCGGGCCCCGGTTTACGCCGCGCCGCCGGGCTTGCCAAGCCGCCCGGCTTGACAGGCGGGCCGGGGTCCGGAACGCTTCAGTCATGAACGCACCGCCAATGCCCGAAAGCGAGTACCCAAGCCCCCCCTATCACCGCCTGCGCGGACAGCGCTGGCGCGAGCGGGTTGCACGGGCCGAGTGGTACACGCCCACAGGCCGCATCGGCATGGTGGTCCTGCAAGTGCGCGAGCGGGGGCGCGTCGCCAACCGCCGCGCGCTCTGGGTGCTTTCGGCCCTCCTCCTCGCGGTGCTGCTGGGGCTCTTCTTTTTCCTCGGCCGGCCGCTGATCGAAATCTGGTCCGACGGCCAGATCGGCGCATGGCGCCAGATCGAACAGACCTTGAGAGACCGGCAAACCGACCTCGACGACGACCGCAAGGAACTCCGCGATCGCCTCGCCGAGAGCCTGCGCTGGGTGCCGCAGGATCCGGTCGACCTCACGCCGGAGAGTAACGAGGGGTTCAGG
>JBCBKN010000018.1:0-22536 GCA_038521775.1 Pseudomonadota bacterium
GCTGCGCCCCCGCACCGCCATGATGAAGGGAAACCCGAATCTGGCGCGGTAGGTTGTGTTGAGCCGCGTGAAGCTCTCAAACTCCTCGGGTGAGCATTGGTCGAGCCCGGCGCTGGCCTGTTCGTCCGAGGATGCCGCGGTCAGGCCACCGGCAAGCGCAAGCCGGCCGGCAAGATCCGGATGCGCGTCGAGAAGCGCCTGTCGGCGCGCCGCGGGGGCGGCATCGATTTGGGCTGCAAGCGCGTGGGACAGACCCGCGGGACTGTCCGCATCCTCCGGCAGGCCCGCCGCGTGTGCGGCCTCGGCAATCCAGGGGGAATGCTCGTAGACCCCGCCATAACGCGCCACAAACCCGTGCCGGTCCATCTGCGCGGGATGGGGGCGGAACAGTGGCACGGGTGGATCCTCCTTTGCGACAGTTTCGACCTTTTCGCACTTGCAGCGCAAGGCTAACATTTGCCGATGTTCAGCCGGGGTGCCTGATGGAAGCGATCTTTCACGAGTGGATCAGCCTGTTCATGCGCTGGGCCCATATCGTCGCGGCAATCGGCTGGATCGGGTCGAGCTTTTACTTCATGGGCCTCGACTACTCGCTGCGCCGTCGCAAAGACATGTCCGACGACAAGCTGGGCGAGAACTGGACCGTGCATGGCGGCGGGTTCTATCACATCGTGAAGTACAAAGTGGCGCCCAACGAGATGCCCGAAGAGCTCACCTGGTTCAAATGGGAGAGTTACTTCACCTGGATGACCGGCTTCGGCATGATGGTCGTGGTCTATTACTGGGGCGCCAAGGGGTTTCTGATCGACCGCGAGGTGATGGAGCTGAGCGTGCCGCTGGCCATCGCCCTCTCGCTGGGATCGCTGGCGGCGGGCTGGTTCGGCTATGACGCGCTCTGCCGCTCGCGCCTGCGCCACACTCCACCGGTGATGTTTGGGGTGCTCTTTGCCGCGCTGGTTCTGGCCGCCTGGGGGTTTGGCGAGGTCTTCTCGGCCCGGGCGGCCTGGCTTCATGTGGGGGCGGTGATTGCCACGATCATGTCGGCGAACGTGTTTCTGGTCATCATCCCCAACCAGCGTGTGGTGGTGGCCGATCTGAAAGCCGGGCGCGCGCCTGACCCGCGCTATGGCAAAATCGCCAAGCTGCGGTCGACCCACAACAATTACCTCACCCTGCCGGTCATCTTGATGATGATCTCGAATCACTATCCGATCGCGTTCGGGCATCCGCAATCCTGGGTGTTGATCGCCCTGATCCTGGTGAGCGGGGCGGCGGTGCGCGACTGGTTCAACGGCCATGAGAAGGGGCTGTCGGGCCTTGCCATGCGCTGGCAATGGCCCACGGCGATTTTGCTGTCGATCTGCATGATGTGGTTTTCAAGCTGGCGGCCGGATCTGGCCGGGCCGGGCAGCGACGCGGTTGTTCCGGCCGAGGCGCTTGCGGTGCTGACCGCCCATTGCACGGCCTGTCATGCCGTGATGCCGGCCAATACCGATTATGCCGAGGCGCCGGGCGGGGTGGTGCTGGACCGGCTGGAGGACATTCGCGCGCATGCCCCGAAAATCCTAGCCCAGGCGGTGCTGTCCAAGGCGATGCCGCTGGGCAATGAGACCGCGATGACCGATGAGGAGCGTGCGCTTCTCGGCGCCTGGCTGCGCGCCGGCGCACCGGATGGCTGAAATCGGCAGGCCCCGCGCGAACGACGCTGCGCGGGTTTTTTTTGCCAAACGGGTGTCACTGCGCGCGACACCGCACCGCGCTCGCGAACCGTCTGAGGCAGTCATGGAGGTTTTCACGCGGTGATGGCCTGCACCGGAGCACGTGCGTGGCGCACTTGCTGGATCGAACAGGCGATATCAAAACGCCCGTCCCCACACGCATGGCGTTTACGTCGCACGCAGGGCGTTCATGTCGCACGAGTGGCGTCACCGACACATGTTTGGGTGTCACTTTCGCGCGATGGGGTCACGCGCATGGCGTCACTTTCGAACTCATCGTGCCGCGGAAACACGCATGGTGTCACGGAAACACGTGTCGTCCCGCATGACGGCGTCACTCTCCGCCGCACCAGGCCATAGCGCATTGTTGGAACCCGGGCCGCCCTGGCGCCCGCATCAAAGACAAGACGATGCGGGACGTTCGGCCCGGGCCGAGATCTCACTCCGCGATGGCCACCTGCTCAACACGCGCGTTTGGCCATAAACGGCTCAACTCCATAGGATTGGCGGCACGGCCGGTGAAGACCTTTTCGCCAACACTGATGCGAAGTCGCCCACCCGGCAACTTGCTGATCACTTCACCCTGTACAGAAACGCAGGACCCAATGAGGATGGTTCCAATCATTTCTTCATTTCCTTCCTGGTCGCGGCTCAACCTGGTTTCCCCTACACCGCTTAGATTTCAAAGTGGTTGATCTGTGCTCGATTTGCCAGCGAAATCTCTTCAATTTGATGACAAAGCAACCAGACACTGTCTGTATAAAAATCCTACAACCAGGTCTGAAGATGTCCGATCAGCGGAAGATCTGCCGGCGGCATGGCATAATCGCGCAGCCGGGCCGCCCGCACCCAGGCCAGCGCCTGGCCCTCGCGGCCGGTGACCACGCCCTGCCATTTGCGGCAGACATAAAGCGGCATGAGCAGATGAAAGCTCGGATAGCTGTGCGAGGCAAAGCTTAAGGGCGCAAGGCAGCTTTCCCAGGTGTCGATGCCAAGTTCCTCGGCAAGCTCGCGGATCAGGCAGGCCTCGGGGGTCTCGCCCGGTTCGACCTTGCCGCCGGGAAACTCCCACAGCCCGGCCATGCTCTTGCCCTCGGGCCGCTGGGCCAGAAGCACCCGGCCATCCGCATCGATCAGCGCACAGGCCGCCACCAGAACGATGCGCAGCGGCGGGGCCATGTCCTGGCCGGGCGGGGTGGGGGAGGCGGGGTCAGGATCGGTAATCGGCATTGATCTCGACATAGCCATGCGTGAGGTCGCAGGTCCACACCGTGGCCCGGCCGCGCCCGATCCCGACATCGACGGAAATGGCGATCTCGTCGCGCTGCAAATAGGCCGCGGCGGCCGCTTCATCATAACCCGGCGCGACCCAACCCGCCTCGGCCACCGGCAGATCCCCAAAGCGGATCGACAGCGTGTCGCGGTCGGCCGCCTCGCCCGCTTTGCCCACGGCCATGACGATGCGGCCCCAATTGGGGTCGCCGCCCGCGAGTGCGGTTTTCACCAGCGGCGAGTTGGCAATCGAGAGCGCGATCCGCCGCGCCGCCGGCGCCGAGGCTGCCCCGGTCACGGTGATGTCGACCAGCTTGGTCGCGCCCTCGCCGGCGCGCACGATCTGCAGCGCGAGGTCGCGCATCACCGCCGCCAACGCGGCGGCACACGCCCAGCCGGCCGCCGCGCGCGCCGAGGCGATCGGGGCCAGGGGGGCCTTGCCCGTGGCCGCCACGATCAGGCTGTCGGAGGTGGAGGTGTCGCCATCCACCGTGATGCAGTTGAAGCTGCGCCCGGCGGCGGCGGCGGTCATGCGCTGCAACAGATCCGGTGCGACCGGCGCATCGGTGAAGATGAAGGCCAGCATCGTGGCCATATCCGGCGCGATCATGCCCGAGCCCTTGGCGATGCCGGCAATGGTGACCGGCACCCCGCCGATCTTGACCACCTGCGATGCCCCCTTGGAGAAGGTGTCGGTGGTCATGATCGCGCGTGCGGCGGGCGCCCAGGCATCGGGCGCAAGGCCTGCGACCAGATCGCCCAGCTTTGCGGTGATGCGTTCGGCCGGCAAAGCCTCGCCGATCACCCCGGTCGAGGCGACAAGGACGCGATGTGCCGGAATGCCAAGTGCTGCGCCGGCGGCCGCTGCGGTCTTATGCACCGCGTCCATGCCATGACTGCCGGTAAAGGCATTGGCATTGCCTGCATTGACGAGGATGCCCGTCGGCCCCTCGGCGGGCCCGGTCTGGGCGGCCAGCACCTCCTGACACCACAGAACCGGTGCGGCGCGGGTGGCCGAGCGGGTGAAGACACCGGCAAGGCTGGCGCCTGAGGAGATTTCGGCCAGCATCACATCGGGCCGGCCGGAATAGCGCACCCCGGCCTCGACCGCGGCGAGCCGCACGCCATCGACGCGCGGCAGATCGGGGAACCCGCCGGCCGGCGCCAGGGGCGAGACCTTTGGACCGGCCCCCGCCATCACCCTGGCCGCCCGAACGATGCGCGGTTGGCGGCCGCATGACGGGCCGGCAGGCCCGGGCTGCCGCGCCTTCTCCACTCAGAAGAGGTCGTGCGCTCCATGCAGGTCATCCGAGCAGCGTGCAGAAATGCGGCACCGGCGCTCACTCGGTGAGCAGGCTTCCGTCCCGGATCGCTTCGACCGGCACGCCCTCGATCGACTGGGAGATCTCTGCGCTTGCCCGCAGCTCCTCGATCCGCGCGCGGATCAGCGCCTGGCCCAGCTCGCCCGCAATCTGTTCGCGCAGCGCGTCAAATTCCGGCTTGGGCTTCACACGGCTTTCATTGAGCATGATGACATGCCAGCCGAACTGGGTTTCCACCGGCGCCGAGATCTGACCGGGTTCGAGCGCAAAGACCGCCTCCTCGAAAGGCCCGACCATCTGGCCCTTGCCAAACCAGCCCAGAAGCCCGCCATTGGGCCCCGACGGCCCGGTCGATTTTTCCTTGGCCGTTTCGGCGAAATCGGCCCCGCCATTGAGCGCCTCGATCACCGCCTTGGCCTCATCCTCGCTGGCGACCAGAATATGGCTGGCATTCACCTCGGCCTCATCGGGCAGGGCGGCCACGCGCGTGTCGTATTCGGCGCGGATCGCCTCCTCGGTGACCTCACGCTCGACGATCTCGTTGACAAAGGTGCCGGCGATCGCGTCGCGGTTGGCATTCTCGGTGGCGATCTGCACCACAATCCGGTCGCCGATCCCGTCGGCCGCGCCGGCCTGGGCCAAAAGCACCTGGTTCACCGCCTGGTCGAGCAGGGCCGGAAACAGGATCTCGCCGGGATATTGCTGATACTGCGCCGGAAGCTGGGTGAAGACGTAATGCAGCAGCCCCATGGTAATCTCGGTGCCGTTCACCGTGGCCAGCACCGTGCCGGCATCGACCTCGATCTCTGGCACCGCCTCTTCAGCCGCATCCTCGCTGGGCGGCAGCGGCGCGTCGGGCGTGGCCTCGGTTGCCGGTGCGGTCTCTTCAACCACGTCGGGCGTTTCGGTGGTGGTGTCCTGGGCCTGCGCCGCAGAATTCATCAATGCGAGCATCGCAGCGGTTGCGAGCAGGGCCTGGCGCGGCGCGGGTGAGCGGATCATCTGGCGTCCTTTCGAGGGCAGCGGCCGCACGGTTCCGCCCGCGTGGGCGGGCGAAAGGAGCCGCCGTAGCATCGTTGACAGGTGCCGCCCCGGACCTTACATCTCGGCCCGGCCCAGCGCGGGCCGCTGCGGCGACAAGCCCTCCTCTACGACGTCGGGCGCCAGCCGACAATACCCATCCGGCGACCGGGCAAGCGTGGGCGGGGCATTCTCACAGATGGGTGAGCCGCGAGAGGTGGCGCGTCGCGGCAGGCCGCGCGCAAGGCGGGAGAATGCTGAATGCTGGGAACGCTGGCCAAGAAGGTTTTCGGCACGGCCAATGACCGCAAGCTCAAGAACTTTCGACCGTTTGTTGCCAAGATCAACGCGCTTGAGGATGAGACCAAAGCGCTGAGCGATGAGGCGCTGCGCGGGCGCACCGATGCGTTCAAGGCCCGGCTGGCCAAGGGCGAAACCCTCGACGATCTGCTGCCCGAGGCCTTTGCCACGGTGCGCGAGGCCGCCCGCCGCGTGCTGGGCCTGCGCCCCTTTGATGTGCAGCTCATCGGGGGCATGATCCTGCATGAGGGCAAGATTGCCGAGATGAAGACCGGCGAGGGCAAGACCCTGGTTTCGACCCTGCCGGCCTATCTCAATGCGTTGAGCGGCAAGGGTGTGCACATCGTCACCGTCAACGATTACCTCGCCCGTCGCGACGCGGAATGGATGGGCAAGATCCATGATTTCCTCGGGCTGAGCGTGGGCGTGATCGTGCCCAACCAGTCCGAGGAGGAAAAGCGCGCCGCCTATCGCTGCGACATCGCCTATGCCACCAACAATGAGCTTGGCTTTGACTATCTGCGCGACAATCTGAAATCGCGGCTCGACCAGATGTTCCAGCGCGACCTCAATTTCGTGATCGTCGATGAGGTCGATTCGATCCTGATCGACGAGGCGCGCACCCCGCTGATCATCTCGGGTCCGACCGAGGACAAATCCGGGCTCTATGTCGATGTCGACAAAGTGATCCCGGAGCTCTCCGATGAGCATTTCGAAATCGACGAAAAGCTGCGCAGCGCGACGCTGACCGATGCGGGCAATGAGTTTGTCGAGCAGCGGCTGCGCGCCTATGGGCATCTGAAAGACGACGCCACGCTCTATGACCCCGAAAGCGTCACCCTGGTGCATCATGTCAATCAGGGGCTGCGGGCGCACAAGCTCTTCAAGCGCGAAAAGGACTACATCGTCCGCAATGGCGAGGTGGTGCTGATCGACGAGTTCACCGGGCGCATGATGTCGGGCCGGCGTCTGTCGGAGGGGTTGCATCAGGCCATCGAGGCCAAGGAGGGTGCGAACATCCAGCCCGAAAACGTGACCATGGCCAGCGTCACCTTTCAGAATTACTTCCGCCTTTACGGCAAGCTGGCCGGCATGACCGGCACGGCGCTGACCGAGGCCGAGGAGTTCAAGGAGATCTACGGGCTCGACGTGCTGGAGGTGCCGACCAACCTGCCCATCGCCCGGGAAGATGAGGATGACCAGGTCTATCGATCATCGGAGGAGAAATTCGCAGCCATTGTCGAGAGCATTGCCGACGCGCATCGCCGCGGGCAGCCGGTGCTGGTCGGCACGACATCGATCGAAAAATCCGAGCTGCTCTCAAAGCTTCTGAAAGAGCGGGAATTCCTCAAGAAAGCCGCCGCACAGCTCACCAAATGGGCCGGCGAGATCAAGCCCGGCAAGGAGGAAGAGCGGCTTCAGTACCTGACCGAGACCGCCGCCTATCTGACCGAGATGGCCGGCAAGGGCGGCATCCCGCACAATGTGCTCAATGCCCGGTTTCACGAGCAGGAGGCGCAGATCGTGGCCCGGGCGGGCGAGCCGGGCGCGGTCACCATCGCAACCAACATGGCCGGGCGGGGCACCGACATCCAGCTTGGCGGCAATGTCGAGTTCCGGGTGAATGAGGAGATCGAGAGTGCCGGCGAGGCGGCCGACCCGGCCGCGATCCGCAAATCCGTCGAGGCCGAGTTCGCCGAGACCCGGCGCCGCGTGCTGGAGGCCGGCGGGCTTTATGTGCTGGCCACCGAACGCCATGAAAGCCGGCGCATCGACAACCAGCTGCGCGGCCGCTCGGGCCGGCAGGGCGATCCCGGCCTGTCGCGCTTTTACCTCTCGCTCGAAGACGATCTGATGCGGATCTTCGGCTCGGACCGGCTCGACAGCATGCTCAAGCGGCTGGGCATGCAGGAGGGCGAGGCGATCCAGCATCCCTGGGTCAACAAGGCGCTGGAAAAGGCGCAGGGCAAGGTCGAGGCGCGCAATTTCGACATCCGCAAGAACATCCTCAAATACGATGATGTGATGAACGATCAGCGCAAGGCGATCTTCGGCCAGCGGCGCGAGATCATGGAGGCGACCGATCTGGCCGACACGGTCCAGGACATGCGCCATGAGCTGATCGAGGATCTGGTCGCCCGCCATATCCCGCAAAAGGCCTATGCCGATCAGTGGGACAGCGAAGGCCTTTATGCCGAGGTGCTGCGTTATTTCGGCTCGGACATTCCGGTCATGGAATGGGCCGAGGAAGAGGGTGTCGATGATGAGGTCATCAGCGAGCGGCTGATCAAGGAAACCGACAAGCTGATGGCCGAGAAGGTGGCCAAATACGGCGCCGACACCATGCGCCAGGTCGAAAAGCAGGTGCTTTTGCAGACCATCGACCAGCGCTGGCGCGAGCATCTCTTGACGCTTGAGCATCTGCGCTCGGTGATTGGCTTGCGCGGCTATGCCCAGCGCGACCCGCTCAATGAGTTCAAATCCGAGGCTTTCACCCTCTTTGAGACCCTGCTGACCAAGCTGCGGCAGGAGGTGACCGGCCAGCTTGCCCATGTCCAGATCATGACGCCCGAAGAGCAGCAGGCGATGCTCGCCCGCTTGCAGGAGCTTGCCGCCGGCGCCCAGAGCGCCGGGTCGACGGAGCCCCTGACGATTGCGGAGGGGTTGGAGCCTGCGCTTGAGCCGGCCGGGGTCGGGGCAGACCCCCGCCAGGCAGAGGGCGGGCTTGGCGATGCCGGCGCGGCGACGGCCCGGCGGTCCAGCCCCGGGCAGCTTCAGCCCGATCGGGTCACCGCCGCGCCCATCCGCTCGCCCGCCGCCCAGCGCGATCCCAATGATCCCTCGACATGGGGCAAGGTGGGGCGCAACGAGCCCTGCCCCTGCGGGTCGGGCAAGAAATACAAGAACTGCCACGGGCGCATCGGCCTTTAGCGGGCGGCGGCATCCGGTGGCTTGGGAGCCGTGCCGCTTGTGCGCAAGACGCCGCTTGAGCAGACGGCACCGGCCCCCGCTGAACGCAAGGATCGGCGCCTAGCCTTAACGCAAACCTGCCGGCACGGCGGGCACATGGTGGTGCAAAGCAGGGGCTGCTGCGGCAGGCGCGCGGGGTGCAGCGCATTCCTGGCACAAGTCGGGGCTCAAGATGCGCCCGCGCACCCCCTTTTTGTTCTTCAGATGGGCCGCGGCGGAACAAAACGGGGTCGTTGATTACAAAAGCCGGAAAATACGCCCAGAATTCCGCACCATCCGGGGCATGGGTCTGTAATCAATTGGGCGCAGATGCCCCAATCGGGTCGAATTTCCGCCCATAGAGCCGCGCTATATCACAGGCTAAGGAAAGTCGCGCTGCCGCGTCGGGCGGGCCTTATTGGCCACCCGCACCGGCATTCAGGACCTTCCAAAGTCTGTGTGGCGTGTAGGGCGGTGTCAGTTGCGTTGAGCCCGTGTCTGCGGCCGTGTGATCGGCTGTCTGTTCGGCCATGTCCTTGGCCATGTGTTCCGTAGAGCTTAAAACAGCGTTTTGTATTGCGATGGCGAGGGCGGGGATCGCGCCAACGGACCCGGCCTCGCCACACCCTTTCACACCCAACGGGTTGGTTGTGCAAGGGATCTCGTGAAATCCGGTCTCAAAATCGGGGAAATCCGCCGCGCGCGGCATCCGATAGTCCATGAAGGACCCGGTCAAAGGCTGGCCCTCGCTGTCCCAAACCGCCGCTTCGCCCATGATCTGGCCTGCGCCTTGCGCGATGCCGCCATGCGCCTGGCCGGCGGCCAGAAGCGGGTTCACGATCACCCCGAAATCATCGGCCACGACATAGCGCAGCACGGCAACCGCACCGGTGGCCGGGTCGATCTCGACCTCCACGGCGTGACAGCCATTGGGAAAGGTCGGCGTGACATCGCCGACCTCGCCCCAGCCGCGCAGGGGGGTCTCGGTTGCAAGCTCGCTCAAGGCAACGGTCCGGTCGGTTCCGGCAACCCGGAAGATCCCGCCCGATCCTGCATCGAATTCGATGTCCGCAGGCGCGGCCTCCAGATGTTCGGCCGCCCGCATGCGGCCCTGATCGATGATGTCGGCGCCGGCCAAAAGGATCACGCGGCTGGCCATCACCAGGCTGCGCGAGCCGCCGGTGCCGCCGCCCATGGGCAAAAGGTCGGTGTCGCCCTGCACCAGCCGGATGCGCTCGGCCGCCAGACCCAGCGTCTCATGCAGGATCTGCGCCCAGGCCGTCTCATGCCCCTGGCCGGAGCTTTGCGTGCCGACGGCGATTTCGGCCACCCCGTCCGCGCCGAGCGTGACGGAGGCATTTTCCTTGGGCGATCCGCCGGTCCGCTCAAAGTAATAGGCCACCCCCATGCCGCGCAGCCGGCCATCCCGGGCCGCCTCGGCCTGGCGGGCGGCAAACCCGTCATACTCGATGCGCTCAAGCACATCGTTGAGGACGATCTCGGGATCAAGGCTGTCAAAGGTCAGCCCGCCCTGGGTGGTGTAGGGGATCTGATCGGGCCGCAGCAGGTTCTTGCGCCGCAGCGCGACCGGATCGACGCCAAGCGCATGGGCGGCGGCCTCCATGACCTGCTCGGTCACATGGATGACCTCGGGCCGCCCGGCGCCGCGATAGGCATCGGTGGGGGTGGTGTTGGTAAAGACGCCCGTCACGGCGTGATGCATGGCCGGGCAGTCATACATGCCCCCCAGCAGGCCGGCCGAAAAGATCGAATGCACCGCCGGCCCGGCCGAGGAGGGATAGGCGCCCAGGTTCGACACCGAGCGCGCGCGCATGGCCAAAAGCCTGTGATCGGCATCGAAGGCCGCCTCGACGACGCTGTCCAGATCGCGGCCCTGGCTGTCGGAGAGGAAGCTTTCGGAGCGGTCGCCGATCCATTTGACCGGCTGGCCCAATGCCTGTGCGGCCAGTGCGCAGAGCGCGTATTCGGGGAAATCCATCAGTTTCATGCCGAACCCGCCGCCGACATCGGGCGTATGGCCGCGCACCCGTGCCGGATCGACGCCGAGCGCTGCGGCCAGCCCGTCGCGGGCCGAAAACGCGCCCTGGTTCGACATCCAGAACTCCCAGGCGTCGGTTGCGGCTTCATGGCGCACCAGAAAGGCGCGCGGTTCGAGCGAGGCCACCACGATGCGCTGGTTCAAGACCCTGGTCGAGATGCGGTGCGTGGCGCGCGCAAACGCGGCATCTGCCGCTGCGGCATCGCCGGCCTCAAAGCGATAGGCGACGTTGCCCGGTGCGGTCGCGTGCAAAAGCGGGGCACCGTCGGCCAAGGCCTCCGCGCCCGTTACGACACTGGGCAGGTCGTCATAATCAACCTCGATCGCCTCGGCTGCATCGCGTGCGGCGTCGCGCGTCTCGGCGATGATGAAGGCCACGGGCTGGCCGACAAACCTGACCACACCATCGGCAAGGCGCGGCATGGAGACCGGTGCGATCGGGCTGCCATCGGTCTGCCGCAACGGCATCCGGCAGGTGATCGGGGTGAGATGGTCGCTCTCGGCATGGGTCAGGACCATGCGCACACCCGGCACATCGCGCGCCGCGGCGACATCGAGCCGAGTGATGCGTGCATGCGCAGTAGGTGCGCGCAGAGCGAACCCCTGCAGCATGCCCGGCAGGACAATGTCGTCGACATAGCGTCCCGTGCCGGTCAGAAACCGGCCATCCTCAACCCGCGTGGCCGCCTGTCCGATGCCGAATTTCATTGCCTTGTCCTTCCTGCGCGACCGTCTTTTTCGTCTGGTCGCGATGGTGGCGGACCCTCTGGCAAGGTCAAGGGCCCGTGATGCCCGTCGAATGGGCAATTCACCATAGACCGATGGTTCTGTTGGGGCACACCGCTTGCAGGTCTAGGTTTGATATGCGTTAATTCAGTGGGGTGAAGTTGGTCATTAGAATCGGGACAGGCCGTGCGCGGTGATGACGGCTTGATGGTGGTGCTTTCCGGCGTTGTGTTCTTCATCGCCGTAGCCACACTGGTTCCGCGGGACGGAACCATTGAGCGGGTGCTCGGTTGGCAACGTGATGTCGTGGTGCGCGACGACACGTTTCGCCTGACCACGACGCGCGTGGCCCGTCTTGACGTCACTCAGAACGATCTTGGCGTTGACTTCGAGGATGGCGACCGGCTGCGGATCACAAGGCGCCCGGCATGCGGGCAGGCGCGGGTGGCCGGGTCGATGCTGCTGCTCGACGGCATCGGCACATGCACCGGCGAAATCACGCTGAGCTATTGCGTCGAGGCCCAGGGGATCTGCGAACCGGCCCAGGTTGCTGTCACAATCGACGACCGCATCCCCTTGGACAGCCCGCCGCCCCAGGTCGCCCTGGCCCCGGTGACCCTCGCCGATCCGAATGAGGACGACCAGGTTGCGACCGAGGATGGGGCCGACACGCCCGAGCAGCTCGCCGCTCTTCGGCCCGAGACCGCGCCGCCCCCGGGCCTGCAGACACCGATGCCGGCCGAAACCGCCCCCCAGACGCGCAGTCTGATCACCGGCACGCGGCCGGTTTCGCCGCCGCCGACCCCGCAAAACCCGGGGCTGACCGCGCTGCCATCGGATGCGGCCCCGACCAGCCCGCCCGCGCAACTGCAGACCATGCGCCCGCCATCCGACGCGGCGACGTTGGCTTTGCCGGACTTGCCAGGCACACCGCCGGCCCAGCCCAGCCGCGCAACGCCAGCGCAGCCCGACGGCGCAGCGCCCGAGCAGCCCAACCGGGCAGCGCCGCGGATCGCGCTCTATGACGCGGTGCCGACCGCGCCGGTGACCGAGCCTGCGCCTGACCGGGTGGCAATGCCGACCCAGCGCCCGGCGCCGGCTTTGGGCGATCTGCCCCGCCTGGCCGGAGCGCCGGATGCGGTTCCGCAGCGGCCAGTGCCGCGCCGGGACGGCACATCGCGGCCCGCCGCCCCGGCAGACCCGGGCGCGCTGGCGCTGGCCGATGAAGAGGCTGGGCAGCGCAGCGAAAACCCGGCCGTGCCGGACGCCGCAGCGCCGGAGCGGGCGCCGCGCATCGCGCTGGCCGAGCCCTCCGACGCGCCGGTCGCACCGCGCGATCTCGGGGCGCGCATTCGCGACGGTCTAGCGCCCGAAGCCGAGGTTGTTGCACAGGCGCCGACCGCCTTGCCGACGCCCGAACCCGGGCTGCGGATCGCGCTCTTGCGGTCTCGGACCGTGGAGCGGCCGGCTGCGCGACAGGCCGAGCGCCCGCGCCCGGCCCAGCCGCAGCCCGCCTCGCCCGGTGCCGCGCCCGATCTGGCCACGGCCCAGCCGCTTCCCGATCCCCGGCTGCGCGAAACCCTGCCAAGTGCGACGGCACCGACCCAGGATCGTGCGCAGCAGCCGCTGATGCCGGTCACGCCGCGCATGGCGCAAACCGGGCCCGAGGCGCTGCCGACGCCCGAGCGCCCGTCTGTGCCCATCGCGCCGGACCGGCGGATTTCGGAAGCGCCGCCTCCGCCCCGCGAGGAGGTCGACATTGCCGGTCTCGACCTCACTCCGACCTCGCCGATCGAGGCGCCGTCGCGTCCCGGGCCGCCGCGTCCCGGTGCGCCGGGGGTTCTGGCGCCCGACACGCCGCCCGATACGCCGGTCTCTCCCCAGGCGCCGCCCGCGCCCGGTCAGCCGCCGCGCACCGGTGGCCAGACCCTGACGCTCAGCACGCTCGACCCGCCGAGTGCGGCGCCGACCCTCCCCAGCGCTGGCACGCTCGCACCGCCCGAGCCTGGCACCCGCCCGGATGCGCTTGCAGCACCCGACCGCCCGGCGCCGGATACGTCTGAGCGCCAGCAGGCGCTCGTGGCGCCCTCGATCCGGCCGGGCCAGCCGGCAGCGCCCGACACGCAACCCGGCGCGCCGACGATTGCCACGGCGCCGGCTGCGGTGCTTCCGGTTGCCCAGGCCCCCGCCGCACGGGCCGACCTGCCGGGACAGCTCTCGCCCGAAGCTCCCGTGGCCGCCGCACCGCCGCTTCTCTCCTCGCCGCCGCTGACGGGTCTGCAGAACCCGCGCGATGCGACACCGGACCGCACAGATCCATCGCCGGCGCTGCTGGCCGACCGGCAACCGCCGCGCCTGGTGCAGCGGTCGGAGACGCCGCCCCGCCCCGTCACGCCGGGCCGACGCCCGCGCGCCGAGCCAACCGCGCCGGCCGTCGCCGTGCGGCTGCCTGCCCGGCCGGTCGATCAGTCGCGCCGGCTGCAACCGGGGCTCCGGCCCGCCGCGGCACCCGATGCCGTGCGCATCGTATCGCCCGGGCTGCCGCAACCCGGGCCCGAGGCCGCGCCGCAACCGGTCGCCCTGATCCCGTATGTGCCAGAGCCCGAGGCGGCGCCGATCCCGCTGCCTGAGCCCTCGCAGGCCGCACCGCGCGTGCTGTCGACCTGCCGACCGGTCCTGTCGCTGGCAAC
This sequence comes from Pseudomonadota bacterium, assembly GCA_038521775.1. Classification (GTDB taxonomy): domain Bacteria; phylum Pseudomonadota; class Alphaproteobacteria; order Rhodobacterales; family Rhodobacteraceae; genus J013. The sequence goes on from JBCBKN010000018.1 coordinate 14,057, forward strand.
CGCGCGCGGCGAGATGCTGGCGCTGGGTGTCGAGGCCGACTGCCTGGCCGGCCAGCCGGTGGTGATCGAGCAAGGCGGGCTGCTTTTTGCGCAGCGCATCGGCGAGGACGGCCGGCTTTCTGCAACCTTCCCGGCGATGGCGAGCCCGGCGCGCGTGACCCTTCGCTATGGCGCGGGCGAGACGGTGTCGGAGAGCATCGATGTGCCGGGCCTCAACCGCGTGGCACGCGTCGCGATCGTGTGGAGGGGCAGCTACGATCTCAACCTGCATCTCTTTGCGCCCGGGCTGCGCGACGGGGCCGGGCATGTCTGGCAGGATGCGCCGCGCGATCTGCGCCGTGCGCGCCTGGGCGGCGGCGGCTACCTTCTGTCGCTGGGCGATCCGGCGCTGGGCGATTACCGGGCCGAGGTGATCTCGGTGCCGCTGCGCGTTTCCGGTCAGCCCGCGGTGATGCGGCTGGAGCTTCAACTCGGCGATCCCGCCGCGGCCTGTCTGGAGGCGATCGACTATTCGATGGTCTGGGCGGATGCGCGGCGCCGCGCCGATCCGCAGGCGATTCGCCTGCCGCTGGCGACCTGTCCGGTGGCCGGAGACATGCTGCGCAACGCGGGGTTGCGCGATCTCGTTCTTGCACGGAGGTAGCTCTCTGCACTAGGGATCAAGAGGGGGCGGACTGAGGAGTCGATGCGATGCGAGGTATTTGGGGGCGGTTAAGCCGCACTTCCGCGCTTTGCGGAACCGTTCTAACGGCGGTCTGGTCGTTTGCGGCAGCGCCGGTCATGGCGCAGGACGTGGTCCTGCGCTCGCGCGAGGGGCCGACGGTCCTGGCGGGGCAGCTGGTGTCTTTCGATGGCGAGCTCATCGAAATCGACACGGCGCTGGGTCGCTTCAGCGTGGATGCGTTTCTGGTGACCTGCGATGGCATCGGATGCCCGCCGCCGGATGCGCTGCGCCCGGCCTTCCGCATTTCGGGGTCGAACATGCTGGGCATGGCCCTCATGCCGGCGCTGATCGAGGCCTATGGCTTTGAGCGCGACATCGATGTGCTGCGCGAGCCGCTCGACGCATCGCTGACCCGCTTCAGTCTGGTCAGCACCGACAGCACGCCCGACACCGAGATCACGCTGGCCGCCCCCGGCACGTCCGAGGCGTTTCGCGAGCTTCTGTCGCAGGAAACCGCCCTGGGCATGGCCTCGCGCCAGATCACCGGTGACGAGATCGCGGCGCTGCGTGCCGCTGGCCTCTCCGATCCGCAGCTTTCGGGCAAGGAGCATGTGCTCGCGCTTGACGGGCTGCTCGTTCTGGTCTCGCCCGACAACCCGCTGCGCGCCCTCTCCATCGACGAGGTCGCCTCGATCTTTGCGGGACGCACCACAAACTGGGCGCAGCTTGGCGGCCCGAACCTGCCGATCTCGGTTCATGTGCCCGGCCCGGCCACCGGAACCCGGGCCAGTTTCGAGACGCTGGTGATGGCGCCCTATGCCGCAGCGGTCGCGCCCAATGCGGTGCTGCACAATGCCCAGGCCGATCTGTCGGATGCCGTCGCCTCCGACCCCGGCGCCATCGGCATTGCCGGGTTTGCCGATAGGCGGAATGCCCGGCCGCTCGACATCCGGCTGGAATGCGGGATCGTGGCACAGCCCGATTCCTTCTCGATCAAGGCCGAGGAATACCCGCTTGCCCGGCGGCTCTATCTCTATGTCGGTGACCGCCCGATGCCGCCCCAGGCCCGCGAGCTTGTCGCCTATTCGCTGTCGCAGCAGGCCCAGACCGTGATTGCCGATGCGGGCTTTGTCGACCAGTCGATCACAGGCCGCGGTCTGCAGATGCAGGGCATGCGGCTGGCCAGCACCATGCTGGCGCAGGATGACGATGTGCCGGTCGAAGAGATCCGCGATATGGTCAGTCTGCTGGTCGATGCCGAACGGCTGTCGATCACGTTGCGCTTCCAGCCGGGGGCCAGCCTGCTCGACACCCGCGCCGAGGCGGATGTTGAGCGTCTGGCATCCTATCTCGCATCGGGCGAGCTTGATGGCAAAGAGGTGATGCTGATCGGGTTCACCGACTCGGTGGGCCGCGGCGATCTCAACCGGGCCCTGTCCGAGCGACGGGCCACGCTGGTGCGCGACGCTCTGATCTCGTCGCTGCAGGGCAGCAATGCCAATATCGACCTCACTGTGCTTGGATTTGGTGAGATGTCGCCTTTGGGTTGCAATGAGACCTTCGAGGGTCGGCGCATCAACCGTCGGGTTGAGGTCTGGGTTCGGGATCCGGTCTGAGGAGGCCGGCCACCCGATACTGATTTTTTGGGTTCTTTTACCCAAAATTTAGGGAAATGCCCCAGATTGCCGCGACGAACAGGGCGGATGCTGTGCCAAGGTGACCTATGACCCAGGCGCGAAGATCGCAAAGAGGCCCTGACAGACCTGTTGAGGAGTACTCATCCTATGGTCGAGAGCAAAAAGCTCAAGCCAGCCTTGGTGAGCGGGCAGTCTGCGCCCGCCGCGGCGGGTGAACCGCAAGGCTGTCAAGGGGTTGCAGGGGGGGAACGGTCGAGCCCGCGGGCACGGCATCGTCGGGCGACAGAGGTGGCGGAGCGATGCTGGATCGACGGGCGATGGTCCGACGCGCTGCTGCATTTCCTGGAGGCCGAGGCGCATCTGCACGATGTGCGTCAGCGCCGATTCTTTGCCCGCCCCAATATGCGTCGAAGTTAAGCTGCGCGGGGGTCCAGGCGCGGGGCCGAGCAGGGAGAGCGCCGCGCAAGAGGCTGCGCTGAAATGGAGCCAAGCCTCTATTGCGGGGCAGCCCATACCGCGCCGTGACCTCGTGATCCGTTCCTGATGCCGCGAAATGCGGGCCCTGGTGTTGTGGGCCAGGCTTTGTTTTCGTGAGAGCCTGCCTGTCCGGCCGAGGGTTCGCGAACAGCGTCCTCACGCGTTCGGGCAGAGACAGGCCTGCCACTGAGTGAAGCCTGGCGTTGGATCAAGCCGGACACGAGCATGGCAAGAGCTCAAGCCCGCCCCTGACGCGAGCGTGGCCATGCGTCAAACCCGGCACGAGCGTGGCGTTGGATGAAGCCCGACGCCTTTCCGGGTGACGCTGATACGAGCCCAGCGCTGACGCGCGCCTGGCGCCGATCCGGGCCTCGCCATCACGCGAGCCTTGCGCCGACTTGAGCCTCACTTGACGCGAGACCGGCACCCTCGAGCCCGGCACCGGCTCAAACGGGCCGGGGCAGAGGGGCGGCGAGCGGCTCTGACGCGCCCCACCTGCGCGGGCTGTTACGACAGGGCTTAGATGCATCAAAACTGCTGCCGGGGCCCTCGCAACCTGGTGCGGGCGGCGCAGGTCCGGGGAGGGAATCAATCCGGCCTGCCAGTCTCAGGAGGTCTTGGACCTGCTGCGGGCGACGCGTTGCGATCGGTGCACCGGCCCACGATGCCCGTGCCCGTGCCCGCGCCCGTGCGCAACGCTCCTGCCCCGTCAGATCAGTCCCGCAGCACGGAAGCTGGCATCGTTTTCCTTACCGATCACGATGTGGTCATGCAGCTTGATGCCGAGCGCTTCCACCGCGTCGTGGATGCGTTCGGTCATCGCCACATCCGCCTCGGAGGGGGTGGGGTCGCCGGACGGGTGATTGTGCACCAGGATGATCGCGGCCGCGTTGAGCTGCAGGGCACGTTTGGCAACCTCGCGCGGATAAACCGGCACATGGTCGATCGTGCCTTCGGCCTGTGCCTCATCGGCGATCAGCACATTGCGCCGGTCAAGAAACAGGATGCGGAACTGTTCGCTTTCGCGATGCGCCATGCGGGTCTTGCAATAGCGCATCAGTTCGGTCCATGAGCCGATCGCGTCGCGGCCAAGGATCCGTGCCTGGGCGAGCCGGTGTGAGGCAGCCTCGACGATCTTGAGCTCGCGCACCACGGCATCGCCCACGCCTTCGATGGCCGTCAGCCGCGCGGTCGAAGCCGAGATCACCCGGTTGAAATCGCCCAGCTCGAGCAACAGCCGCTTGGCGAGCGGTTTGACGTCGCGCCGCGGGATCGCGCGAAACAGCACCAGCTCAAGCATTTCGTAATCGGCCAGTGCCTCGGGCCCCGCGGCCATGAACCGGGCCCGCAATCGGGCGCGATGCTCGGCATGGGGTGGGGTCTGGGGCGCGTCGCCAGAAGCTTCGGAAATGGGGGAAAAGCCTTTTAATGGAAGGTCAGAAAATCCGGGCAGGCTGGTCCTTCGGGTCATGCGCACAGCCATGGCTTGGGCTGCTTAACGAGAGGTAAACCGCGAAAGCCTGGCGTTGCGCGCGTGACGAATTATTGCGCATAATGCAAATTCCCCTGCCCGAACAACGACGTCCCTCGCAAGTTATGGGGACCCGGTGCGCGTGTGATCAGCGCATGCCGCGCCTTGGCCGATTGCGCCAGCCGGATCAATGGAGTCGGGCAGCCCCGTCGCCAAGGCTGGGCATAAAGCGGTCGCCGGGCGAGAGTGTGAAAATCTCGCAGCCGGTTTCGGTCACCCCGACGGAATGCTCGAACTGGGCCGAGAGCGAGCGGTCGCGGGTCACCGCCGTCCAGCCATCGGACAGGATCTTGGTCTCCGGCCGGCCCAGATTGACCATCGGCTCGACCGTAAAGAACATGCCCGGCTCCAGCCGCGCGCCGGCGCCGCGGCGCCCGTAATGCAGCACATTGGGTGGGGCGTGAAACACCCGGCCCAGACCGTGGCCGCAGAAATCCCGCACGATCGAGCAACGCTCGGCCTCGGCATGGCCCTGGATGGCCGCGCCGATATCGCCAAAGGTCGCGCCGGGGCGGATCTGCTCGATCCCCTTCATCAGCGCATCATGGGTCACCTGGATCAGCCGCTCGGCACGCCGGTTGGGTTTGCCGGCGACATACATCCGGCTGGTGTCGCCGAACCAGCCATCGAGGATCACCGTGACGTCGATATTGAGGATGTCGCCATCCTTCAGGCTGCGCGGACCCGGGATGCCGTGACAGACGACATGGTTGATCGAGATGCAGCTTGCGTGCTGATAGCCCTTATAGCCGACCGTGGCCGATTTGGCGCCCGCCGCCTCCACCGCCGCATGAATGCGGGAATTCAGCGCATCGGTCGTCACCCCGGGCACAACCTCGGGGCCGATCATGTCAAGGATCGACGCGGCCAGACGGCCCGCCGCATGCATGCCGGCAAAATCCTCCGGCTTGTGCAGCTCGATCCCGTCGCGCGTCAGTTTCGGCTTTTGACTGTCCATGGAACCCGGAAAGTGGTTGACCTCCGGATGAATATAAGTCGGGCTTTGCGCAATTGCATCGCGTTTCATGCAGATCACATCGAAAGGCCGAAGGGGGCGCTGTGAAAAATCCAACCGCGGCAATGCTGGTGATCGGCGACGAGATCCTGTCGGGCCGCACGCGCGACACAAACACCGCCCATTTGGCCGAACGGCTCACCGCCATCGGCATCGATCTGTGCGAGGTGCGGGTTGTGCCCGATCAGCAGGATGAGATCGTCGCGGCGGTCAATGCGCTGCGGGCGCGCTATGCGCATGTGTTCACATCCGGCGGGATCGGGCCGACGCATGATGACATCACCGCCGATGCGATCGCGGCCGCCTTCGGTGTGGGCATTGATGTGCGCGAGGATGCGCGCGCCATTCTGGCCGCGAATTACGCAGACCCCGCGCGTGAGCTCAATGCCGCCCGGCTGCGCATGGCGCGCATTCCCGATGGCGCGGCGCTGATCGACAATCCGGTCTCCAAGGCACCGGGGTTCCGGATCGGCAATGTGCATGTGATGGCCGGAGTGCCGGCGGTGTTCCACGCCATGGTCGAGAGCGTGCTGGCTGGCCTCGCCGGCGGGGCGCCGCTTTTGTCGCGCAGCCTGCGGGTCGACGCGCCGGAAGGGGGTGTGGCCGAACTGCTGGCCGGGATCGCCGGCGCAAATCCCGACATTGCCATCGGCTCCTACCCCTTTCAGCGCAACGGCCGGTTTGGATGCAGCCTCGTGCTGCGCTCCCAGGACGAGGCCCGGCTGGCAACGGTCACAAACGCGCTGCGCGCTGCATTGGAGGACGCGGAGCTTGGTGCGGTCGAGGAGACCACCACGCCCCTACCGCGGCCCACAGCCGCAGGATAGAGTTGCGCGCCGGGCGGATCGGCATGCGGGCGTGATGGAACTGGTAGACATACCGGACTTAAAATCCGGAGGCTTAACCGCCGTGCGGGTTCGAGTCCCGCCGCCCGCACCAACAGATGACGTCACGTGTATGAACACGGTGACACCAGTTCGCTGCCGCCAACTCACCTGACGCTCGGTCGAAACCTCCCTTTAGGGCTGTCAAGCCGCGCGGTGATGTCGGTTTCACGCCACATTCTCGAAATCCACGGCGGCGCGGCTGACAAACTGGTATGAGAGGAAATGCGGCGACTCACGCCTCAGCTTTGCCACACTCGCTCTTCGCGCATCTGCACCGTTTTGGGCCGATTTCGCACATATTTGCCTTGTTTTTGCATGAACAGCACAACCTCTGGTGTAAATCCGCGCAAACCCCAGCTAACTTTTGTCAGTATGGCGCGCCAAATGTGTTTCGTCGCCACTTTTTCGCCCAATTTGTTGAGCAACTCTCTGGGTGGGGGTTCAGAGCATTGAGAGCTGCCGCGTCGCGCTGCCTGTGTTGTCGAATGCACGCTGACGCAACGGTATCGATATGCGTATGAGGGACAAGAGCATGGATCGTGTGGAACACACAACGCTGGGTTCGGACGTTCTCGATGATGTGTCAGTTTTTTCCAGCACGGTTGGCGATGATCTGGCCGACAAGGTGCGCGTTCTGGGCACACAGGACGATGGCATTCACAGTGATGACCTGCTCGATGTAACCGACCGCTTTGAAACCGATATTGTCATCGGCGATGCCTCCGCCGAACTGGACGACGCGTCCGAACCGGATGACGTTTCCGTTTTCGCCAGCCCAGATGCCGACGCTCTGCCCGAAAAGCTGGATGTTCTGAGCGATCCTGATGATGGCATGCTCGGCGATGCGCTGCTCGATGTAACCGCGCGTTTTGAGACGGACATCGCCATTGTCCATGCCGCGCCAGAGGGCGCCGCGGCGCTGGATATGGCCATGGGCGACATGGACATGACCAGCGATGAGATGGACCATGTCGACCACAATATGACCGAAGATCTGGTCATTGAGGACAACAACGCCTTTCTCATGGCCATGGGCGAAGGCTCGCGCATCGAAATCCATGCAGCCGACGCGTCGAAGGAGTCCTGGACGCAGCTTTCCCAAAATGCCCGGGCCGGCGACACAGTTCTCAGCTTTACCGAAGACACCGGGTGGGAAGTTGGGGACAAAATCGCAATCGCTGCTTCGGGACACGACTATACCGAAGACGAAGAAAGAACGATCATTGGTATTTCGAGTGACGGCAAAACAGTAACACTCGATAAGCCGCTCGAGTTTGACCATTACGGTGTATTGGAAACCTACAGCAACGGCAGCGAAACCTGGCAGGTCGATATGCGTGCCGAAGTGGCCTTGCTGACCCGCAATGTCACCATTCAAGGCGATGAGAACAGCATCTTCGATGGGTTTGGTGCCCACACGATGGTGATGAACGGTGCCGAACAGCATATCTCTGGCGCCGAATTCTTCCGCGTCGGCCAGGAAGACATCTTGGGCCGATATCCGATCCACTGGCACATGTTGGGCGATGCTTCGGGACAATATGTCACTAATGTCTCAGTGCATAACAGCTATCAGAAGGGCTCAACCGTTCACGGGACCTCTAATATTCTGTACGCCAACAATGTGATCTTCGATCATGTTGGACATGGCTTTTTTATGGAAGACGGTTCCGAAACCGGCAATGTCGTAAAGTATAACCTCGTCTTTGGCTCTCATGCCTCGAATACGGGTCAGCCCATACCGACCGATCAGACAGACGTCTCAAGCTATTGGATCGAAAACGTCTCCAATACGTTCATCGGCAATCATGCGGCGGGGTCGGAGCATGTCGGCTTCTTCATTGCGCCTGCCACCGAGACCGGACCACATGGCCTGTCGGAGGGAATGCTTGTCCCCAACAATGCCAATGACTTCTATTTCGTAGGGAACACGGCAAGTTCAAACGAATTCGGTGTTTTTCTGGACGGCCACATCGATGGCGAGACACTGGAGCATGTCGACGGCCAAAACTTTTCACTGGATGGCAGCCTCTGGTTTGTAGACACCACCGCCTATGCCAACAGCGAAGTTGGCCTGTGGTCCTTTAAGGGGAACGGGTCCGACAATTACGTGGTCATTTTGGACGCGAAGCTTGCTGACAATGCCTCAAATCTCGAGGTGCGCGGCGACGATCTTTTGTTCCTCAATTCCGTTTCCATTGGGGAATCCGGAAATATCGCTGCCGACAAGAATTTGGGCAATATCGGTGTAAAGACCTATCGCAACAGC
>JBCBKN010000019.1:0-22416 GCA_038521775.1 Pseudomonadota bacterium
CACATCCTCCGGCGCAATGATGTCGAGCGGCAGCGCATCGGAAGGCGCGGTCAGCACGGCAAGCCGTTTCTTGAACGATGTGAGGGCCTGGGCCAGCGCGTCATGGTCCAGCGTTGAGGGGTCCGAGATCAGCTCATAGATCGCCTCGCGGCGCGGCAGATCGAGATAGGTCGCCACCGACCCGTATTGGAAATTGAAGTCAAGCAGCGCCACCCGCATGCCGGTCTTGCGGACATGCTCGGCCATCTCAAAGGCAAGATTGACGGCAAACGTCGAGGCGCCGACCCCGCCGGCCACGCCATAGACAGGCAGGATATAGCCCTTGCGCTTGCGCCGCGTTTCAGAGTCCGAGGTGGCGCCGGATTCGGCCAGCTGGCGCATGCGCGCGACCGTGTCCGACAGCACGCCCGCCGGCAGCGGAAGCGGCGCGAAATCATCGGCGCCCGACCGCAGTAGCTTGTGCATTCCCGTCGGGCTGAGATCGCGCGCGATCAGCAGAACCGCCTTGCGCGCCTCCTTGGCCTTGCGGATGACACCGACGACCGATTCGAGATCTTCCTCATCGGCAGCGCCCGCGGCGATGATCACCACCTTGACGGTCGGCGGCAGCGACATGTCAAAGGCCTCGCGCCCGTCGAACAGGTTGAACGACCGCCAGCCCTCTTCGAACTCGCTCTCAAGCTCGCTTTCCAACTCGTCGAACATCGATGGATCGCGCGAGATCGCGTAGGCCTCCACCCCCCGCTCGTCTCGCTTCAAAAGGGCCATTTCCGGATGCTCCTCAGCTACCCATGTTTTCTGCGACCAGCGTTGCGGAAACGGCCGGAAGTCGTGTGTCAATGCCCAGAAGCGAAAGCCCGAGTGGAAACTCGCGCGCGCTGATCGAAACAGTCACGATGGGTATCACCGTTTCCGTGGCGCGTCCTAGCCCGCTTTCGTCATAGGTAATAGTCAAACTCTCCGCATCGAGCCCATACGCGTGCTCCGACACAACCGACAATAGCGCAGACATGCGCGCCGCGTCACACTCGGCGGCAAGTGAGGCGCCGCCGACGCAGGTGACCGACGTTATCTGCGTACAATTCGATCCAAAATAGCAAAGATCCCCGGCATCGGTCGAGCCGGAGATTTCGTATTTGATGATTGTTCCGTCATTGGCGATCAGAGAATCGTGAAGTGGCGTTTGGGTGACCGCAAAGCGCACCCCGTTCTCAACGCCCTTTTGCGCGGCAAGCGCCCAATGATAGGCCATTGCCATCTCGAAGATGAAGAAAATCATCACGATAAGCGGCACGAAGATCATCACGAACTCGACCGTGGCGGCCGCGCGTTGCTCGCGCAGAAACCGTCGCAAGGCCGGTGCGAGTCGCGGGGTCATACGCCGACCTCCGCCGCGATCCTTGTGTCGGGGCAGTTGCTGAACGGCGTACCCGACATGGCCTGTGCAAGAACCCCGCCGGCATCGCGTGATTCGCTGACCGCCCAGCCTTCGCAGGACACCATGGAGACCCGCGAGAGGTCGGCGTCTCCCGAAAACCAGCCGAGTATTTGGAGGAGCGGCAGATCCACCGTCGCCGTGGCGCGGATCGCCACGATGTCATCGGTGATGACCAGATCATCGACGGTCACCGCCGCGGCATCGCTGATCCTTGCATTGACGAGCTCGGAGGCCCTGGTCAGGAAGGCAGTGCTCACGCTGTTTGACGAGTTGTCGATCGGCGCGCGCGACATGTAGCGCGCCGCGTCACGCACCGCGACGTCAAGCGCGTTGCGCACCTGCATCGCATAGCCGTACTGGACCGCAAAGGCCAACACGGCCATCAGCAATGGCACCGATACGACGAATTCGACTGTGACGGCGCCGCAATCGTCCCGGGCAAAGCCCCGTCCACGCCGCACCACATTTCTCAAGGCTCCCGAAACACGCATCCCGAACCGCTCTGTCTTGGGGCGCGACAGGGCCGGATACACATCCCGGCACTTGCATCGCTCCCCCGGCCACCACCAACCGCCGAGCCTCTTTACACGTTACGCCGCAACCCAGTTACTCCGTCGGTGCAATCGACTCGATGGTTCCCTCGTCAGCCACATAAGCCTGATACACATTAACAGCACGTTTGCCGTCCAGCCCGTCCCCCACAAAGCCGTCAACGAAACCGGCAACCATTGTTACCGCGCGACGGTTGCGCCGCTCGGGCGCCTCGGTCGCCACAATCGGTTCACGCTCACCGCGCGAGACCACCGCATCCAGCCGGTTGCGCGCAATGCCGCGCGCGTTCAGAAACCGCACCACCGCCCGCGCCCGCAGCAGGCCAAGCCGGTCATTGTAGCGGTTCGAGCCGACAAGATCGGTATGCCCGAACACCCGCAGGCGTATATCCTTGTTGCGTTTGAGCCAGTCCGCCTGCTGGGTCAGGATGCTGCGCGCCTCGCTGTCAAGGCGTGAGCTGTTGAAGGCAAAGTTCACCGTGGTCGGCACCGCCCGTTCGAACCGGCCCTGCCAGAGCTGGATGATGCTGTCCCCGCGCAGATAGGCGGCCTGAACCAGCAGGTTTTCGGTCGACGCGGTGCCGAAGGTCTGCTCGTTGTCGAACTGCCCGGCCTGGCGATCGGCACAGGCGGCCAGCAGCAGGGCCGAAAGCGCCAGCGCTGTCGTTGCGATTTTCATGTCGATCACTCCGAAACGTAGCCGTATTTGCCCTCGAAATCCTGGCGGGCAACATCGCGAACGGTCGTGGTGCCCTCGATCTGGCCCAGCAGGAACAGCTCCTGCTCGTTGGGGATGCGCACCCGATCGGTGGGCAGGGCAATGCTGTCCTCATCGGTTGGCACCACCAGATAAGGCGTCACCAGGATCACCAGCTCGGTTTGCGAGCGTTCGAAATCGGTGCTGCGAAACAGGGCGCCCAGCACCGGAACGTCGCCGAGCCAGGGCACCTGGGCGATATTGTCGGAGAAGTTGTCCTGCAGCAGACCGGCGATCGCGAAGGTCTGGCCATCGCGCAGCTCGATCGTCGTCTCGGCGCGCCGCACCGTAAAGGCCGGCACGAACCCGTTGCCGTTAACCGATGTGATCGTCACCCCGTTGGCATTGTCGATCTGACTGACGAAGGCCTCGAGCTCAAGATTGATCAAATCCTCGTCAACCACCCGCGGGCGGAAGGACAGGCCGACGCCGAAGGGCCGGTACTCGATGGTGATCCCATCATCGCTGGTGACCGGGATCGGCACCTCACCGCCGGCCAAGAAGGTCGCCTCATCGCCCGACAGCGCCACGAGATTGGGCTCGGCCAGCGTCCGCACGAGACCGTTGCTCTCCAGCGCGTCAATCGCCAGATCGATGAAGATCGAGTTGGTCGCAAAGCCACCGCCGATGACGGTGAAGCTGTCCTCCGGCACGGTGATGGTGGCGGGCGCATTGTTGTTGACCGCGGCATTATTGGTCTGACCGTTCAGGTTGAAATTGCCGATCAGCGTGTTGATGCCCAGCGATACACCCAGCGATTTCGCGGTCGAGCGCTGCATCTCTGCAAAGCGCACCTTCATCATGACCTGTTGGGTGCCACCAACCGTCATCAGGTTGGTCACACGCCCGGGCGCGTAACGCTCGGCCAACTCGATCGCCTGGGCGATCTTCCGTGCGCCGCTGACCGTGCCCGACAGGACAATGCCGTCATTGGCCGTCCGCACCTCGATCTTTTCACCCGGCAGGATCTCGGCCAGACGCTCCTTGAACTCGGCAAGGTCCGGCGCCACCTGGATGTCGATATTGGTGATCAGCCGCCCGCCGGGACCGAGAATGGTCAATGTGGTGCGGCCGGCGGTCTTGCCCAGAACATAGATCGTCCGGTTCGACAGCGCGGCGACATCCGCGATGCCGGGATTGGCGACCGAAACCTCGGCAAACTCGCGCGAGCTTTCCACCACAACCGCGCGGTTGAGCGCGACGACGATGCTGTTTGACGTGGCGCCTTCCATTATGCGCAACACGCTCTGCGCCTGAGCGGTGCTCGCCGCTGCCGAGATCAGCCCTGCAATCAGGCCGAGCGCGACAGCCATGTCCCTCAATCTCATGTGATTCGTTCCCTTCGGACCACAAATTCTGGTGGCGTGCATGGCGTCAACGCCTGACAAACAACACAGTACGGTAAACGGGTTTCTTAAACAAGACACATGGTTAGCGCTCGGAATTAACACCGAAGCTTGAGATTTCGTGCAACACTCTACTCGGTGGGGACTTCCTGAGTGTCGTTGGTGCCGCGCCGGATCCGGACCGTATTGCGCTCGGGCTCCGGCTCGTCGACCTGGTCAACAATGCCCAGAACGTCGCGCGTGTTCACCGCAATGCTGTTCTCGGAGAGGGTTTCGTCCCCAAATCCGCGCAGCGACAGGGTCAGCCGTCCGGCACTGGACGCCTGGGTGAGGATGGCAACCTGGCTGGGCGTGCCCTCGACCGTGACGGTGCGCGCCACCTGTGCGCGACCGCGCAGCTCCTCGGCCTGCTGGTCGATGGCGATCAGCTCAAGCTTCTCGGTGATCAGCTGGGTGACCTGCTGCCCGCCGACATTGCCGGTCCAGTACACATCGACCGTGTCGCCGACGGAGAGGAAGCCCGACACACCGGTTGCCACATCGACCCGCAAGGTAAAGGCGCGCATGCCTTTGCTCAAACGTTGTGCAATACCAGCTGGCTGGCCGATCTCGGTCACCTTCGTCTTTAGAATCGGTTCGCCCGGTTCCATCTTGCGCAGCACCGACCGGAACTCCTCCGACCCCTCCGGCCCGAAAAGCTCGTCGATGGTCAAAAAGGCATTGGGCGGCTGTGCCGCGGCGGGCCATTGCGCCATCGCCACCTGGTCGCGCGTGAGAGGCTGCCCGAACCGCATCTCTTTGATCGCAATCGCAACTTCGACCAGCGGAATGCCCGGCGTCGTGCGCTGATCGGCCAGGCGGGCTTCCATCGATCGAAACCGTTCAGACGCAAAATACACGGCCGTTCCGGCCAGCGACAATCCCATGACCAAAGCAAGGATGGCGATCAGGCGCATCTTGGTCCCCTTACCCGTTTGAACGGTCGGTCCGCTCGCATGCGGCTATGATACGCAAGTCTCGTAAAGAAAAGAAGGCCGCGCGACGCCGCGCGACCCTCTGAAATATCGTCGGTCTGCGCGGCAGATCAGGTGTTGACGGTGATGCCCGCCAGCGCGCCCGAGATCGACGACGCAAGATCGGTTGCACCGTTCTGCACCAGCAGAATGATGGCGGTGGCCAGGCCAACGATGGCCGCGGTCAGAACAACCCAGTCGACGGTCACGGCACCTTCTTCGTTGGTGACGAAACGGCGGATCAGCTTCGAAATTTTCATGTGCTTCCCTCCAGGATGCAGTTGCCTTACTCACTCATACAAACAAACGCTGTCCACACCGGGTCGTTGCGTTTGCCTTGCTATGACACGGCTGAGACCCCCTCCGCCGCACCTGCCAGGAACTCCCGCTCGCTCCACGGTCAATTGCCTGCGCACACCCTATAAGCCTTCCAATTTGGGCGGAAATAGGGCTGAAAAACTCAAATCTCATGACCTGAGCAATCAACGTTAACAGGGACCAAAACGCAAAAAGGCGGGCCAAAGCGCCCGCCTTTCATGATCTGATAGGCTGAAGACTGTTCAGGGAAGCAGCGATGTTTGCGCAGAGATACCGTCGCGCACCGCTTCGGTAGCGCCGGTCAGTTGATCGACATAGTTCACGCCGATCGGCGTCGCCAGCCCGACGAGAAGTGCTGTCAGAACCACCCAATCGACTGTGACAGCACCTGATTCATCAGACAGGAACGCTTTGAATTTACGAGGCAGACGGGCCATACTCTCCATCCTCAAGTTTTGATTCGAACGCACGCCAAACACGCTTGCCGAGGGTGAAGCTTCCACCACCAGTGTGGCAGCTTTCGGGCAGTTTGGCGACTTTGCTGTACCAATGGGGGGCAAACTCTCTAATTTTTGTTAATAAACTCAAAAACTCACCGGTTATGCGAGCAGACAGGCCATGATTCGTACGATCGTCGCTGCGACAGCGGCTCTGACCCTGGGATTGGTCGCACCGCCCGACCGGATCGGACAGATGCGCGCCCTTGCCCAGGATCAAAGCACCGACTTTACGTTCAAGCGCGTGCGGGCGCCGCGCCCGGGTGCGGCCAAGCGCATCACGGTCCAGATCGGAACCACAGCACCATCGGCGACGCCGGCCCCCGCGCCGCGCCGCGCCGCCCGATTCGGGTTTTTCTGGAAGGCGGTGCCGGCAGAGCAGGATTACATGCCGGCCGCCCGTCTCGCCCTGGCTGTGGCAACAGTTCAGGCCGCCCAGGCAGACGGTCGGCCGGTGCTTGGCCCGTCGACGCGGCTGCGCGAGATCATTGAGACATTCGGGCCCGAGATCGACCGCGCCGCGCGGCAAAGCGGGGTGTCGGCGGCGTTCATCGCGTCGGTGATTCTCATCGAATCGGCCGGACGCCCGACCGCAAAAAGCCCCAAGGACGCGCAAGGCCTCATGCAGCTCATTCCGGCCACCGCGCGGCGCTTTGGCGTGAGCGACCCCTATGATCCGGCCCAGAACATCGCCGGCGGCGCGGCTTATCTTGACCTGCTGCTCGATCTCTTCGACCAGGACCCGCTTTTGGCGCTGGCCGGGTACAATGCCGGCGAGAATGCCGTGCTGCGCTCGAAAGGCGTGCCGAACTATCGCGAAACGCGCGATTATGTCCCGCTGGTCATTGCCGCATGGCTGCAGGCGCGCGAGCTCTGCGTGACACCGCCACAGACGCCCCGCATGCCCTGCGATCTTGGCCTGGGGCCGCAGATCCCGCCCGGCATAGAGGTGCGGCGCCCGAGCTGAGGCCGGACCGCGATCCGTTTGGGACGCGACGGCCCGATCAGCCCCAGAATGGCGCCGGTTTGATCGGGCAGCGCGCGCAGGCATCCTAGGTGGTTGGCGCCGGCGGCAAGGCCTCAAGCGTCAGGGCCTGACGGCGCGCGAACTCGACGACCTCTCCGGCCAGAATGTCCAGCCCCTCGGCCGTGCGCGCATCGGTGCAGCGGCCATCCGCGTCGATGGGCCGGTCGCGGCCGCGCACCAGCAGGGCATAGGGCGTCGGCCAGCCACGCAGGGCATGGGTCATCGAGCGCAGGGTGCTGAGCGTGCCGCCCAGCGCCTGCACGCCATCCGCGCAGACCACATGCCCCACGGCGCGGCCGCTGAAATAGGGCCGGGCGTCCTCGCGCAAATCCTCGGCATAATCGAGCGCGTTCTTGATGAGGCCCGAGACCGACCCGTGATAGCCCGGCGAGGCCAGGATGATCCCGTCAGCCTCACGCAGCGCGCCGACCAGCGTGGCCGCCGCCTCCGACCGCGCCGCCACGCCCGGGTCATAGACCGGAAGATCAAGCGCCGGGCCCGCGATGACCCGGGTGACCGCGCCCAGCGCCTCGGCGCGCGCAATCGCTGCGCGAAGCACCATCTCGGTCAGAGATCCCGCCCGGGTGGTGCCGCCAACACCCAGGATCTTGGGCCGGTGCGCTGTCATCTATGTGAACCTCCGCCTGATGATCGAGACCCGCGACGCCCCCCCGCGGCCTTCCCGCGCGGCCTTGCGGCGTGCCCGCGCGGCTTTGTAGTGGCGCCGCGGCACCCTGCCCAGCCCAAATGGGCGCGGCGCCCAGACGCGGGACCCGGACGGGGTGCTCGGACGCAGCACCCGGACGGGGCACGGGCAGCGGCCGCAATCTCGCGTCGGGTCCGCCCGGCGATCGCCCGATGGCCAGAACGTGGGCCAGAAAGTTGGCCAGAACGTTGGCCCGAACGATTGTCCGCGCGACAGCGGCCCGAACGATGGCCCGGCGATTGCCTGACGCGGCTTGCCCCCCTATCTTACCGGCCAAGGAGGACCCGCGATGCCAGCACCGCTTGCCCTGACCCCTGCCGCGATCACCGCCTTGCGGATCGGCGCCGTGGCGGCCCTTGCCATTTACGCTGCGCGTCGACGCCGCGGTGAGGCGCGCGATGCGCTGCGCGAGGCCACGCTCGACCAGGTCGATGAGGGGCTGGATCTGTCCACCGAGACCTCCGAGGGCACGGCGCGCTATAACGCGGCCGGGAATTTTCGCCGCACCATTCGGATCGGCCAGTCCGGCCCGGGGGTGGAGATCGACATGACCGCCCTGGCGCGGCTGCGCATGCGGCGGGTCTGAGCGATGTCCCTGCGGCTTTACCACAACCCCGCCTCGCCCTTTGTGCGCAAGGTGCATGTTCTGGTGCTGGAGGCCGGGCGGGCCGATGAAGTCGACCTCGTCCCCGCCGCCGGCACGCCGCTTGCGCCGGGCTCGATGCCGCTGGCCTACAATCCGCTGGGCAAGATCCCCTGTCTGGAGCGTCCCGACGGACCGGCGCTTTACGACAGCCGGGTGATCTGCCGCTACCTCAATGACCGGTTTGCCGCCGGGCTTTATCCCGACGCGCCGCGGCTGTGGGAAACGCTGACGCTGGAGGCGCTGGCCGATGGCATCAAGGATGCCGCGGTTCTGATGCGCTATGAGCGGACGGTGCGGCCCGAGGACCGGCAGCTCGACGCCTTTGTCGATGCGCAATGGGACAAGATCGCCCGGGCGCTCGCCGCATTGGAGGCCGGCTGGATGGGCTATCTGGCCGCGCCGCCCGATATGGGGCAGTTCGCGCTTGCCTGCGCATTGGGCTATCTGGATTTCCGCCATGGCGAGCGGGACTGGCGGCGCAGCCATCCCGGCCTTGCCGGCTGGGAACAGGGCATGAGGACCCGCGCCTCACTTTCGGCCACGATGCCCGAGGCCTGAGACAGGGGCCGCCCGCAAACCGGGGCGGCAGGCGCGGCGATGTTAGTGGCCGCGCGCGGGCCGGTTACTTGATGCACTCAAGCAACACGGTGAATTCCTGCGCGGCCTCGGCAAGATCGGCTGGCTCGAGACGATCGCGCTCGCCACCGATCAGCGGCTCCACCCCATTCGCCTTCAGGAAGGTCTGCGCGATGCCCGCGCGGATGGCGAAATTCACGTTCTGGGGAATGTCGCCGATGCGTTCGGACAGCCGCACCGCATCAAGCTTGGACTGCACGACCCCCACGACATAGCCGCGGGCGTTGAGCGCCGGCCCGCCGGAATTGCCGGGCTGCACCTCGGCGGAGATCTGAATGAAGGTCTCATCACCGCGCAGCCCTTTGAGGCTGGACACCACGCCGCGGGTGACGTTGAGCCCGCCCAGAAGACCGTAAAGCGGGTATCCCACCACGGTGACATCTGAATTGAGGCGCGGCCCCGAGGGCGCAAACCGGGCGATCTGCGCGTCGGTGCGGGTCACCTGATGCGACAAGAGTGCAAGATCGTTGACACGGTCGACGGCCAGCACCTCGACCTCATCCCCGCCATCCACGATCATCTGGCGGCAGCCATCGACGACGTGAAAATTGGTCACGATCCGGCCGTCCGCGCTGACATAGAACCCGGTGCCGGTCGAATCGACCTCGCCCTCGCGACGCGGCCGGTCTTCACGACGGCGGCGTGGATCATCGCGTCTGGGCCGCTCGGTCCGGGGCCGTTCCGCCGGGGGCCGTTCCGTGCGCGGTCTTTCCGTGCGGGGCCGTTCGGTTCGGGGCCGTTCGGTTCGGGGCCGCTCGGTGCGCGGCTCGGTGCGGTCGGCCCGGTCGAAGGGACGGGTGCCGACAGTGCCACCGCCAGTGTTGTCGGAGGTGCGCGGCGCCCTCTCGTCGGGGTCTGGGCGCGGATCGGGGCGCGTGTCGGGCCGCCGTTCGGGCCGGGTGTCGCGATCCTCGTCGCGGCGTGGCCTCGGTGTGGCCTCAATGGCATCGGCAATGCGCGGACGGGCGCGGATGCCGGTCTCTTCAAGCGTGAGCAGCATCGCCTGGGCCACCGGCGTCAACAGATCGGCACTGTCGCTGTCAAAGCTGAAGATAAAGCCGCGCGTGCCGTCGCGGGCGCGCTTGGCATGGGTGTAGATCAGCCGCGATCCGCTGCGCCCGATCAGGGTGAACCCCTCCGCGCTGCGCCGGTCCAAAATCGGGGTGTCGCGGGCAAACTCGCGCTTGGCGCTGTCATAAAGGCTGTCGACGCTGCGTCCGCCGGTGAAGGAGAGCAGCGACAGCAGCGCTCCGCTCGCCGGACCGCGGCCCGACAGGCGCAGCCCGACATCGACCGTCTCGGGCTGGTCGAAATACGCCGTGGCAAGCCCGATCCTGAGGCCCAGCGGGCCGTCCTCGAGGATCTCCCAGCCCGCCGCGCGGCGCCGCGACTCGGCGCGCTGGTGCAGCGCGGTCGTTTCGGCAGGGGTGAGGTAGCCGGTGACCGGAGAGGATTGGGCGGATTGATAGCTGCGGATCGCCGATCGGGTGTTGGGCCCGAAAATGCCGTCGATCTCGCCCACATTGCGCCCGTCCCAGACCAGCGATTCCTGGATCTTTCGCCGGTCGTCGGGGGTGTGGGCCTCTTCAGCGGCTAGGGCGGTCGAAAAATCCGGGTCGATCCCGGTGCCGTCCTCCTCAAGCCGTCGTGCCGACCAGATTTCGGCAAAGTAATCCCCGCCTTCGGTGGTCAGCGCATCGCGGGGCACACGGTCCTGCCGGATAAGGTTGCGCAGCACCGAAGGCGCTTCGGTCCGGTCAACCACGCCCAGCGTGATGGCAAAACGCCCCTCCTGCGCCACGAAGACGCGGGTGTAGCGGAAGCTTCGCGCATAGCGCTCGGCCTCATTGGTTGCCCGGTCAAGCCGGTCCAGAACCGCAACCTGAACCCAAAGCTTGCCCTCAGGCGCACGGTTGTCCTGCGCACCGGCAACGGGGGCGAGACACAAAAGACAAAGAAAGCTCAGTGCGCGAAGGATCATCCCGTGCCCCCAGTTGACGCCAGCACATGCATACTGGCGCGCGTCCGCCTCTCAGGCAACCGGCGCGTCGCCACAAGGCGCCATGTCCAGTGATCCCACGCACATCTCGCGCTTGGCCCCGAAGCCGGGGCGCTTGACGACCGAAAAACCCGCAGCGGCCAGAGCGCGACGGACATGGCCTGCGGATGAATAGGTGGCAAAGCTGCCGCCCGGCGCCGTGCGGGCGGCAAGATCGGCCATCAGCCGCGGCTCCCACATCTGCGGATTGCGGGCCGGGCTGAACCCGTCGAGAAACCAGGCATCGGCCTCTCCCGCCCAGGCGGGAAGCGTGCAGCGCGCATCGCCGATGATCACATCGAGGGTGGCATCCTCAAAACCGATCCGCCCGGACCCGGACCCAGACCCGGGCCCGGACCCGGACCCGGGCCAGGCCGCGCACAGCGCCCGGGCCAGCGGCGCAATCGTCGGCCAGCGCGACAGCGCCCGGGCCATTTGCGCGGCTGACAAGGGCGCAAGCTCAAAGCTAGTGAAATGCAGCGCACCGGCACAGCCCGCCGCGCGCCAGGACTGCCAGGCCGCCAGGAAATTGAGCCCGGTGCCAAAACCCAGCTCGGCGATGCGAAAGCCGGGACAAAACCGCCCGGGCAGGCCGTTGCCGGCCAAAAACACATGCCGGCTTTCGGCCAGACCATCGCTGCGCGCGAAATAGGGATCCTGGAACCGGCGCGAGACGGGCAGGTTGTCGGCCTGCCAGTCCAGTTCGCTGTCGGAGCCGCCCTCACCGTCTGGCCCGCCAACGCCGTCTGGCCCGCCAACGCCGTCTGGCCCGCCAACGCCGTCTGGCCCGCCAACGCCGTCAGGCCCGCCAACGCCGTCTGAACCGCCAACTGGCCCGCCCTTGCTGTTTTGCCACATGCCGTGGCGGCACCTTTCCCCGCTCATACCCAATGTCGTGCCGGGTTCGCGGTCCCTTGGCAAGCGCGCCATGGCTGCCTTAGGCTTCACGCGCCGATGCAGAACCCGCCACCAAAAGCACCGCCGACATGTCCCGGTCTCGGGCCCACCCGATGAGCCCGCGATGAGCCTGCAATGAACGGCCGCGCCGGGGCGGGCAAAGATGTGCTGATCGTCGGCGCCGGCATCTTCGGTCTGTCCTGCGCCTGGGCCTGCCTTCAGCGGGGGATGGCGGTGCGGGTGGTTGAGCGCGCGACACCCGGTCTGGGTGCCTCGGGCGGCCCGCTGGGCGTTCTTGCGCCGCATGCGCCAGAGCGGTGGAACGAGGAGAAGGCCTGCCAACAGGCGGCGCTGCGCGCATTGCCCGACTGGATCGCCCAGATCGAGGCTGCTGCAGGAATGTCCGTGCACTATGACGCGGTTGGACGGGTTCAGCCGCTCGCCGACGCGGCGGCGCGGGCACGGGCCGAGGCGCTGGTCTTGCAGGCCGCGGCGCAATGGGGCGCGGGGGCAATGTGGCTCGAACCGGGCGATGCGCGGCCAGACTGGGTGGACCCGGGCACCGCGCCACAGGGCATTCTGGCGGATCGAATCACCGCACGGCTCAACCCGCGCGCGGCCTGCGCTGCGCTGGTCAAGGCCATCACCGCAGCAGGCGGCAGGATCGACACCGGCTGCGAAGTGCTGGAAATCGCGGAGACCGGCATCGCAACCGCGCATGGCAATCTGCAAGCCGATATCGTGGTCATTGCTGCCGGCGCGCAGAGCTTTGATCTGATCGGGCGCGCGCTGGCCCGCACAGAAAACCGCGATGCAACCGGGGATGAAACCGGCGATGCACCCGGCGATCCCGCGCAGCAGGCCGGCTTTGTCGGAACCGCCGTCAAGGGCCAGGCCGCCTGGCTCGACCTCAGGCTGGGCGCCCGGCCGGTGATCTATGATCGGGGGGTATATGTCGTGGCGCATGCCGGGGGCGGTGTGGCCGTGGGCAGCACCAGTGAGCAGAGCTGGGCTGACCCCGACGCGACCGATGCGGCGCTGGGCGCCGTGCTCGACCGGGCCCGCGCGCTCTGCCCGGCCATTCGCGACGCGCCGGTTGCCCGACGCTGGGCCGGCCTGCGACCGCGCGCGCGCCGCGGCAAACCGCTGTTGGGGCCGGTGCCGGGGCGCAGGGGGCTCATGGTGGCAACGGGAGGCTACAAGACCGGATTTGGATTGTCGGCATGCATCGGCACCGCACTTGCCGACATGATCGCAGGCCATGCGCCGCGCGTGCCGCCGACCTGGCTGACGATGCCGGACAATGGCCGCAACGGCGCAAAAGCGGCATGCTGACAGAAGGCTGTCAGCAGGGATGTGCCACACCCGACAGGCAATCACAGCCAATGGGAGCACACAGCATGAAACATATGCCCGAGAACTTCACGGTCTGGACCGAGATCCCGGTCAGCAATCTTGACCGCGCCATCGCTTTTTACGGCGCTGTCTTTTCCACCCAGCTGGTTCGCCAGGATATGGGCCCGAACCAGACCGCGGTCTTTCCCACCCGCACCCAGGGCGGGGTTGCGGGCCATCTTTATGAGGGAACGCCCGCGGCCGATGGCAACGGCCCGACCCTGCATCTGGCGCTGCCCGACCGGCTGGAGGCGGGGCTCGACAGGCTGCGCGCGGCGGGCGGCACGGTTGTGTCCGAACCCATCGAGATCCCGGTCGGGCGGTTTGCCTATTGCATCGACCCCGATGGAAACTCCATCGGCCTGTTCGAGACCTGAGCCGCAATGCGTCGCGCCGACCGCCTGTTCCGGATCGTCCAGCTTTTGCGGGGCGGGCGGCTGGTCACGTCGGCGCGGCTTGCCGAGGCGCTGGAGGTCAGCCAGCGCACGATCTATCGCGACATTGTAGATCTGCAGGCCTCGGGCGTGCCGATCGAGGGCGAGGCCGGCGTCGGCTATGTCATGCTGGCCGGGTTCGATCTGCCGCCGCTGATGTTTTCGGAAGATGAGATCACAGCCCTGGTCGCCGGGGCGCGGATGATCCGCGCCTTTGGCGGGGCCGAAATGGCGCGCGGCGCGGAAGAGGCGCTGATCAAGATTGCCGCGGTGTTGCCGGAGCGTGCCGCCGCACGGGCCAAAAGCGTTGAGATCCATGCGGTGGGCACCTGCATCACCCCGGCCCTGCGCGACCGTCTGGACCAGGCCGAAGCGGCCATCGAAGGCAGCCTCAGGCTGACCTTTGCCTATGCCGATCATGCCGGATGCGCCACCCGGCGCAGCGTCCGCCCGCTGGGGCTGTGGTTCTGGGGCCGGGTCTGGACGCTGATTGCCTGGTGCGAGCTGCGTGAGGATTTCCGGATGTTCCGTTTGGACCGGATGCGCGAGATGTCCGCAGCTGCGCCGTTTCGCGCCGAGCCGGGCCGCAGGCTGCGCGATTTTTACCGCAAGATGGAGGGTGAGGAGGGGGCATCGCGCCCGCCCGGCTTTGTCGGCTGATCCGGTCTCACCGCAGCGGCCCGCGCGCAGGCGAGATCACCCCACAGGCCCGGCCAGGGCCAGGATCGCGTCGAGATCGGCATGCGCGTCCAGATGCCGGGCAAGCGCATCGAGCGTGTCCTCGACCCCCGCGCCATAGCCCAGATGCGACGACACCCCGAACCCGGCCAGCCAGCCGGCCCGAAACCCGTCCTCGGAAAACATGCCGTGCAGATAACTGCCCTGAATGCGGCCATCGGCGCTCATCGCGCCTTCGGGCCGGCCTTCGACATGCGCAAAGGGCCGATCGCAATCCCCGCCCTGTGTCGTGCCGATATGGATCTCATAGCCCTGCAATGCCAGCCCACTCGCCACATGCACCGCCTTTGCGCGCGCCAGGCGTTTTTGGGGATGCATGACCGTCTCGACATCCAAAAGGCCCAGCCCCGGGCTCTCGCCCGGCGGCCCCTCTATGCCCTCCGGATCGACCACCTTATGCCCAAGCATCTGGTAGCCCCCGCAGAGCCCCAGCACATGCCCGCCCCGCCGGACATGCGCGGCAATGTCGACATCCCAGCCCTGGGCGCGCAGGAACGCGAGATCGCCGCGGGTCGATTTCGTGCCCGGCAGGATCACCAGATCCGCGTCGCCCGGCAGCGCCTGACCGGCGCGCAGCATGGTCACGCGGATGCCGGGCTCGGCGGCCAGCGGATCGAGATCGTCGAAATTGGCGATGCGCGACAGCACCGGGCAGACGATATGCAGCCCCTCGGCCCGCGTGGAGGCGCCGCCCAGATCGAGCGCATCCTCGGCCGGCAGGCGATGCGCATCGGCAAACCAGGGCAGCACACCCAGACAGGGCCAGCCGGTGCGCGCGGCGATCAGGTCGCGCCCGGCATCGAACAGGCTGACATCGCCGCGGAACTTGTTGATCAGAAAGCCCGCGATCATGGCGCCATCCCCGGGGTCGAGCACCGCCTGCGTGCCCACAAGCTGGGCAATCACCCCGCCCCGGTCGATATCGCCCACAAGCAGCACCGGCACGCCGGCCGCCCGCGCAAAGCCCATATTGGCAATGTCGCCGGCACGCAGGTTCACCTCGGCCGGGCTGCCCGCCCCCTCGACAAGCACCAGATCGGCCGTCGCGGCGAGGCGGCCAAAGCTCTCCAGCACCGCCGGCATCAAGCGCGGTTTCAGGGCAGCATAGTCGCGGGCCTTCACGGTTGCCACGCGCCGGCCCTGCAGGATGACCTGCGCGCCGGTCTCGGTCTCGGGCTTCAGAAGCACCGGGTTCATGTCGATGATGGCGTCGCGGCCCGCCGCACGGGCCTGCAGCGCCTGGGCCCGCCCGATTTCGCCGCCATCTGCCGTGACGGCGGCGTTGTTGGACATGTTCTGAGGCTTGAACGGGGCCACGCGCAGGCCACGCCGCGCGAAAGCCCGGGCGAGCCCCGCAACCAGCAGCGACTTGCCGACATTCGACCCCGCGCCCTGGATCATCAGCGCCCGGGTCATGCGCCGAGCTCGACCAGGGTGATCTCGGGCGGCACGCCCAGCCGCAGCGGCACGATCGAGCAGCCCAGCCCGCCCGAGACGATCAGATGCCGGCCCGCCTCCTCGACATGCCCCCAGGCATAGCGGTTGCCATAGGCCGAGGGCACGACGGGCGACCAGCCAAAAAGCCGAAGCTGCCCGCCATGGGTGTGGCCCGACAGGGTCACCGCCACGCGCGCCGGCACCTTGGGGAAGATGTCGGGCTCATGCGCCATCAGGATCACCGGCGCGTCATCGGTCACCTGCGCCAGGGTACCGGGCAGATCGTCCACCCCCACCGGCGCGCCGCCGGAAATGGCAAAGGCGATCTGATCGCCCAAACCCGCCAGCCAGAATGCGCCCGACGGCGTCTCGACCCGCTCGGCCCGGTTTTCCAAAAGGATGATCCCGGCATCGCGCAGCGCCCGGCCCATCTGGGGCGGAAAGCGGCGGGTCATCTGGGCCTGCCGGTCATGCCACCAGTCATGATTGCCCAAAACCGCGCGAACCCCCAGCCGCGCGCTCAGCCCGCTCAGCACATGGGCCACACCGGCCAGTGGCACCTTTTCGCGCACAAAGGGGTGGCCGGCCTCATAGTCGCCCAGAAGCAGGATCATGTCCGCGCCCAGATCGTTGGTCCGCGCCACGATCCGCGTCAGCCGGTCGAGCGTCATCCAGGGCGGGCCGATATGGATGTCCGACAGCACCGCCAGCCGCAGCCGCAGACCCGGCGGCCAGCGCGCGGGCGTGACCGCCCAGCGCTGCACGCGCAGCCGCCAGGCCGGTTCGACCCAGGCCGCATAGGCGCTGGTTGCCGACCCCGACAGCGCCAGCCCGCCCAGAAGGCGCAGGACCGCCCGCCGGGTCAGCATCAGCCTTGGTCGTCCTCGGGCAGAGGCAAGCGCGACAAGTGCAGCTCGCGCAGCAGCCGCACGGTGGGGCGGGCGGCAAAGCAGATCGAGCCGATGAGGAAAAGCCAGGTGCCCGTCGTCACCCAGTCTTCGGAAAAGAACAGGATCGAGCCGGCGACAAAAAGCCAGGCGGCGGCCACATCGATCAGCGTGTAGATCTGCTCATAAAGGCCGTAGACGCGCACATGTTGCGGCGTTGCGGCAAAGAGATCGGGTCTGAACATCTCAGAACTCGACCCCGGGCTGGGCCTTTACGCCCGAGCGGAAGGGATGTTTGACCAACTCCATTTCGGTCACCAGATCGGCAGCCTCGATAAGCCCGTCCTTGGCATTGCGCCCGGTCAGCACGACATGGGTCATGGCCGGCTTTTGCGCCGCAAGAAAGGCCAGAACATCATCAACGTCGATATAGTCATAGCGCAGCGCGATGTTGATCTCGTCGAGCAGCACCATGCGGTGGGCGCCGCTGGCGATCAGCTCCTTGGCCTTGGCCCAGGCCGCTTGGGCCATCTCGATATCGCGGGCCCGGTCCTGGGTCTCCCAGGTAAAGCCCTCGCCCATGGTGTGAAAGGCGCAAAGATCGGCAAAGCGTTCGGTGATCAGCGTGCGCTCGCCCGTGCCCATGCCGCCCTTGATGAACTGCACCACAGCGCAGGGAAAGCCATGCGCGATGCAGCGAAAGATCATGCCAAAGGCGGCCGAGCTTTTGCCCTTGCCTTTGCCGGTATGCACGATGATCAGGCCCTTCTCCTCGGTCTTGGTGGCCATGATCTTGTCGCGCGCGGCCTTCTTCTTGGCCATCTTTTCATTGTGACGCGCCTCTTCGGCGGCGGGCTCCTCCGACGTCATCCGCGGTCTCCAATCGGTTTTGACAGGGTCAGGCTGGTGGGGGTGTCATAGCCGGGATGGGCGGTCCGGCCCACCACCGAAAAGCCCAGGGCTGCAAAGGCGGCATGGGTCTCGGTCAGCTCCACCCGGCTTTGCAGGGTCAGCGCGGTCAGCCCCCGGCGCTGCGCCTCGCGCTCGGCCGCCGCGATCAGCGCATGGGCAACGCCGCGCCGGCGTGCGGCCTCAGCCACGGCTATTTTGGAGAGGTGGAGCGCCGAGCCATCCGGTTTGGCAAACAGGCAGCCGATCAGGACGGGCCCCTCGGCCGGAGAGGCGGGTCCCTCAGCCGGCAAGGCGGGCCCTTCGGCCAGAAAGCATGTTCCCTGGGATGCGGCCGCGGCGCAGCTCGCGTCGATCCAGCGATGGATCGAGGAGGGCGGGTCGATCCGCCCCTCCATAAAGGCAAAGGCCTGCGTGACCAGGGCGCGGATCTCGCCCCAGGCTTCGGCCGGGCCGGCGCGGCGGATCGCTACGCCCATCGCCGCTCCCGCTGCGGATCACATGTCGAGCGGTGACCAGACGTCGAGAAGATAGGCCGTCTCGAGATTGGCATAGCGGTCATGGCTGTCGGCAGTATCGGCCTTGGCCGGCGACAAGGGCTCAAAGACCAGCCTGTCGAGGCCTGCGCCAAAGCCGGGTGGCAGCGCGCTGCCCGGGTCGCTGTCGTTGTGGTAAGTCCAGTCCGGGCTGTGGTCGGGACCGTGCCCGGCCTGGGTTTCGGGGCCGTGTTTGGGGCGGTGGCCGCTGATGCCGTCACCAAAGCGAAGGGTGCTGGTTGCGTGGGACATGGCCGAAACCTCCAAAAGCGGCGCTGGGCTGCATGTGGAGGGTTTGGGCGGCACCGGCCAGGGGCGGCCGGCCATGGGCTGTGATGCGGCTCACTGATTGCGCAAGGTGACCGTGCTGGGCGCTGCATCGGGCGGCCCATTCAGCGGCTCCGCCCGGGCATGCGGTGGCCCGTGCCCACCGCCGCCCGGTGCCGGGCAAGGCTGTCGACCAGCCCGCGCAGGCTGTTGGAGCGCGGTGTCCAAAGGCCCCTCTCCATGGCCTCGGTCAGACGCTCGGCCATCTCGCGCAGGGCGGCGGGGTTGGCCTCGGCCAGAAAACTGCGGGTCGCGCCATCCTCCAGATAGGCCGCTGCGACCAGGTCGAAATGATGGCTGCGCACCGCCCCGGTCGTGGCCGCAAAGGCAAAGAGATAATCAAGGGTCGCGGCCATCTCGAACGCACCCTTATAGCCATGCCGCTTCACACCCGCGATCCATTTGGGATTGACCGCGCGCGACCGCACGACCCGCGCGATCTCCTCCTCCAGCGTGCGGATCACCGGGCGTTCGGGGCGCGAATGGTCGTTGTGATAGCTGGCCGGCGCCTGTCTGCGCAGATGGGAGACGGTGGCGGTCATCCCGCCCTCGAACTGATAGTAATCGTCGCTGTCCAGAAGGTCATGCTCGCGATTGTCCTGGTTCTGGACCACGGCATCGGCCTGCGACAGTCGGGTTGCAAAACTGGCCCTTGCGGTGGTGCCATCGGCCCCGGCGCCATAGGCATACCCGCCCCAGTCGAGAAAGCTTTCGGCCAGATCGGCCGGTGTGTCCCAAAGCCGCTCGTCGATCAGCGCCTGAAGCCCCGCACCATAGGCGCCCGGTTTCGAGCCGAAGACCCGGAAGGCGGCACGCTCGGTCGCCCCCTCGGCCCGGAACCGCGCGGCGGCGGGGTTCTCGGCCTCAGGCTCATCAAGGGCCATGACCGCGCGCGCGGCCGAGGCGACCAGATCCATCTGCGCGGGAAACGCATCGCGGAAAAAGCCCGAGACGCGCAGCGTGACGTCAACCCGCGGGCGGCCCAGCACCGAAAGGGGCAGGATCTCAAAGCCCGTCACCCGACCCGACATCGCATCCCAGCGCGGCCGCACCCCCATCAGCGCCAGCGCCTGGGCGATGTCATCGCCGCCGGTGCGCATGTTGGCCGTGCCCCAGGCGGTCAGCGCCATCGCGCGCGGCCAGTCGCCCTGGTCCTGAAGATGCCGCTCGATCAAGAGCGAGGCCGATTTCCAGCCCAGCGCCCAGGCGGCCTGGGTGGGCACCGCGCGGCTGTCGACAGAGTAGAAGTTCCGCCCCGTCGGAAGCACGTCGAGACGGCCGCGAGTGGGCGCGCCGGAGGGGCCGGGGGCCACGAACCGCCCGTCAAGCGCCGCGAGCAGGCCGGCCATTTCGGCCTGTCCCGACGCGTCGACCGCAGGGCGGATGCGCGCGGCGATCTCGGCATGCACAGCGCGGCTCGCAGGGCCGGGGGCCGCCACCTCGCCGGAGACAAGGCGCGAGGCGAAAAGCTCCAGCCGCTCAACCGTATCGCCCGTGCTGCGCCAGGGATCGGCGGTGAGGTCCAGCGCCTCGGGCCGCGCACCGGTCCAAGCCGCGCTCATCACGCAATCGAGCGGGTCGAAACCCAGCCCGAAATCGGCCGCCAGCGCGCGGATCAGCGAGGCATCGCCGCCCGTGCCTGCGCCGCGCGGCACCCGGGCCAGCGCAATCACCAGATCCTCGGCCAGCCGTCCCTCAGGCGCACGGCCAAAGATGTGCAGACCGTCGCGGATCTGCGCCTCCTTGAGCTCGCACAGCCACGCGTCGAGCCGCGCGAGCCGGCTGTCGGCATCCTCGGCCGCCGCAAGCCCCGCATCCTCGGCAATGCCGGTCGCCTCGGTCAGGCTCAGGATCTCGGCCCGCAAATGGGCGATGCGGCGCGGATCGACCCCCGCGGCCTGGTAATACTCATCAACCAGCGCTTCGAGATCGCGCAGCGGGCCATAGCTCTCGGCCCGGGTCAGCGGCGGGGTGAGATGGTCGATGATCACCGCAGCCGAGCGCCGCTTGGCCTGGCTGCCCTCACCCGGATCGTTCACAATAAAGGGGTAGAGATGCGGCCGCGGGCCCAGCACCGCCTCCGGCAGACAGTCGGGCGACAGCGCCAGCGCCTTGCCGGGCAGCCATTCCAGATTCCCATGCTTGCCCATATGCACGATCGCATCGGCCCCGAACGCCCTGCGCATCCAGATATAGAAGGCCAGGTAATTGTGCGGCGGGAGAAGATCGGGCGCGTGATAGGTGGCCTGCGCATCGATGTTATAGCCCCGCGCGGGCTGAACACCGATCACGACATGCCCAAACTCCAGCACCGACAGCGCAAAGGCGTCATCCTCGACAAAGGGATCGGCCTCGGGCGGGCCCCAGCGCTCTTCGATGCGGGCGCGCAGATCGGGCGAGAGCTGGGCATAGGCCGCGCGATACTCTGACAGCGACAGGCGCACCCCGCCCCGGCGCGCGGCACGGTCGGGCAACCAATTGGTCGGCCCGGTCTGGATGCGGGCCATCAGATCCGCGCTGTCTCCGGGCGCGCCGGTCACCCGGTAGCCGGCGCTGGACAGGGCTTCGAGCAGATCGACCACCGAGGCAGGTGTGTCGAGCCCCACCCCATTGGCCAGCCGCCCGTCCTTGTTGGGATAGTTCGCCAGCACCAGCGCCACCCGGCGCCTGGCGGGGCTCAAACGGGCCAGCCGGGTCCATGCGGCGGCCAGATCGGCGACAAAGCCGACGCGCCCGGGGACCGCGCGATGCGTGGCAATCGGGCATTCCGTCGCCGCGTCGCGATAGGCCTCGGCCTTGAAGCTCACTGCCCGGGTCAGGATGCGGCCATCGATCTCGGGCAAGGCGACATTCATGGCAATGTCGCGCGGGCTCAGACCGCGGCTGCTGCCGGCCCAGGCCGCCTCCGTCTCGCCCGACAGGACCATCTGCAGGACCGGCCGGCCCGGCGCATCAAGCGGCGTGGCCGCGGGCGCCCCCGGTATGCCAAGCGCAAAGCTGGTGGCGTTGAGCACGATGTCGGGCGGGTGCGCCGCAAAGATCCCGGCCAGCGTGGCGGCCGAAACGGGGTCCTTCAGCGAGGCAACAAAGACCGGCAGCGGGTTGAGCCCGCGCTTCTGAAGCGCCCGGACCGTCTGATTGATCGGATCAAGGCCCGCCCCCTGCATCAGCGCCCGGTAAAAGACCAGGGCCGCGACCGGCGCGCCGGGTGTCCATTCCGCGGCAATTGTCGCGGCATCGCTGCGGGTCGCCCCGGGCCAGTAATAGCCCGCGCGCAACAGCGGCTCGGCCCTGTGGGGGCGCGGGCCGCGGCCCAGCATATGCCCCGCAAGCCGCAGGAAGCTCTGCGCATTGCTCGGCCCGCCCTCGACCAGATAGGCCCAGAGATCCTGCCAATCGGCCGGCGCGACCGTCGAAAGGCGCGCAAGCTCGGCATCGGGCTTGTCATCGCCAGGCAGCAACGCCACGGGCACCCCGGCCGCACCCAGCCGCGAGACCAGCTCATCGACCAGATAGCGCCAATAGCCGGCCCCGCCCAACAGCCGCGCGACAACGAGGCGAGAGCCCAGCGCGGTATCGGCAAGGTAGCGATCAGTCGAGAAGGGATGGGCCAGCCAGGCCAGCGCGGTGAGCCGAAGGCTGGGCGGGTCGGTCATGGCCTGGCGCGCCTCGCTCAGCGCCGCAAGCTCGGTATCGGCCGCCGAGAGGAACAGGATGTCGGCCGGGCTCTGGCCCGGATCGACCGGCTCGGCGCCGTCCGAGGCCGTGCCGGGCTGGGCTGCCAGCAGATGCACCGCTCAGCCCGCCCGATCCGGTGACGACCGCTCAGCCAAGCCGCTTTTCCATGAACAGGCTGGACCCGTTCTCGACATAAGCGCCGAAA
>JBCBKN010000020.1:0-22062 GCA_038521775.1 Pseudomonadota bacterium
CACGCTGCACCGCAACACTGTTGCAATTGCGCATGTCACACCTCCCTGTTGGACTTGGGCCGAGCTTCGCTCGGCCTCTTTTTTTTGGGGCACGGCCCTTTTTTTGGGGGCACGGCCGCTTTTTGGCGTTTCTTCGGGCCAAACCGTCGTGGGGCGCATCGGCACAGTCTTGGCCGCAAGACGCTTCGCGCAAATCAGTGAATGCTCTGCCAGCTCTCAGGACGATATTGGTAACAAAACAGACCTTCCATCTCCATGTCGTGCCTCAGTGACGCGATCTTCGACTTGTCCAGCGTCCACATGAGGCGCCCACCGGGCAGCGCCACGTCCTCGCCAAAACGGCCGCCCAGAAAACGCTGCTCGAAACGGGTGCCATCCGTCAGGCGCTTTTCCAGATGCGCGCGCCCCAGCACGATGACATCAAAGAGATCCCGGTGAAACCCGTCTATCGAGGTCGGGATCCCCCGCTTGGCGCGATCACGCCAGGCCTTGATCCTGTGCGTCATAATATCTTGCGTAACCTGATCCGGGTTTGCCGTGTGACCCATAGACATTGCATTACGCATTGAAAGCGCACCAAATCCACGCGGAAGCAAGCCCGCATAACCATAGCCAAAATCGACGCATTCTGAGAAGGCCATAAAAATACGAGACGCGAGTTTGATCTCGCTTTCAACATTTTCTTCAGATATGCCGACAAAAATACTATTGTCTTGTGAGTGGTATTTGGTGTCTGGATCGTACAAAAATTCAAATTCAACCATTCTTTGAATATATTCTTCACGCCTTTCTGTCTGAAAGTACAACTTTTCAATATCATGTAGGTTTCTCGCAAAGAAATTCTTGAAGTATTTAAATGATTTGTCGAACCTTTTTTCCTTGTATTGCCCACTGAATCTCCACGGGACCACCCCCAGCTCATCCACCAATTCCATGGCAATCTTGACAACGTCGCCAAGGGCATCGGCGCGCCAATCATGCATGAACAGAACGAATGAGCGTCCGAGGATCTTGGATCCGATCATCACCCTTTCAGATGCCGCCATTAAGGGCTCCCCAGCCTCAGTGCGCGATGCGCGGATCACATAGGCTCTGAGAGCGCCGCCCGGCCGGCACGCCAGGCCGCCCAGGCTTCGGGATCGTCCAGATCCGTCACCGCGGCCTCGCCCGCTGTCGGCACATCGGTCACAAACTCCGAGGCCGAGCGCAGCAGCGCCCGCGCACCGGCATCGCCTTCAAGCTGCGCGAGGCTTTCAAAGAACCGCCGCCCGAACAGCACCGGATGGCCGGGCTTGCCCGACGCGGTCACCGCGCGGCAGATCTCATGCCCTGCCTCGGGGTCGAAGGCTGCGATCAACCGGTCGAGATCGGGCGAATTCAGCTCGGGCATATCGGCGAGAACCAGCACAACCGCATCGATGCCCGGGCCGAGCTGGCGCATGCCGGCGCGGATCGAGGCGCCCATCCCCTCAGCCGCTTGCGGGTTTTCAACGATGCGCAGGTCCAGACCGGCCAGCGCGTCGCGCAGGGCAGCTGCCCCGTCCGGGACCACCACCTGCACCTGCCGGGCGGAGGAGCCGAGACAGGCCGTCGCCACGCGCCGCAACAGCGGCTGGCCCTCAACATCTTCCAGCAGTTTGTCGCGGCCCCGCATCCGTCGCGCCGCACCTGCCGCCAGGATAAGCGCGGCGACAGCCGGGCCGCCGCGCGCCGCCTTGGCCGCCGGGTCCGTTGGCGTGGTGTCGGGCCGGTCCTGGCTGCGCACCGCCGCCGCGCGGGGTTGCGGGCGGGTGGGGATCTCCTTGAGCAGCCCGCCCACACCCATCGCGGCGATATCGCCGCCGCCGACCTCAAGCCCCGCAAGGATCCGTTCAAGCACCCAATCCGCGCCGTTCAGCGCCGGCGAGCGCACGCATCCGGGCAGGCCCACAACGGCGCAGCCCGGCAGATCGCCCAGAAAGAGCAGGTTTCCCGGGTCGACCGGCATGCCGAAACGCGCCAGTCGCCCGCCGGCCAGGCGCAGCGCGGCAGGGCCCACATCGTCACGGTCCTGCGTGGCCGAGCCGCCGAGGATCAGCGCAAGCTCGGCACCGTTCTGAGTGGCCGACAGGAGGGCATCCGTCACCGCGGCCGTTGCATGCGGCACCACCGTCTCGACGGCCGGCGCCAGGCCCAGACCGGCGAGCCGGGACTGAACCGCCGCCAGCCCCTTGGCAACCACGCTCTCCTTCATCCCGGGGATACGGGTTGCGATCAATGCCGGCCGAAGGGCGCGGAAGGGGTGGACAGCCAGCGCGGGCGCGGGCGCCTTGCGATGCGCGGCTTCCTCTTGCGCAGGCTTAAGACCAGGCCCGGAGGCAAGCGCCGCGCAGGCCGCCGCAACACGCGCGGCGGGCACGGCGAAGGGCAGGATCTTGACCGTCGCGACCATGTCGCGCGCGGCGACACGGGCGAAATCCGGTAGCGTGGCCAGCGTAACCGCCTCATCCACGGCATTGAACCGCGCAATCGCCGCTGCATCGACGCGCAGCACCCCGGCCGCCATGGCATGCAGGTTGACCCGCCCGGTGAAGGGGGCGGCCATGCTGAGCCCGGCCTGCGCGGGGTCGGGCGCCAGGGCGCGCGCCGCTTGTGCGGCGGCGTCATCCTCGGAGAGGTCCCCGGGCTCGAGCTGCGCGACGATGATTTCGGTCACCCCCTCGGCCCGCAGCGCGGCGATATCAGCCGGCCCCAGCACGCGCCCCTTGCGCAGGCGCTGTCCCTGCACCTGGGTGGAATGGGCCAGCACCGCGCCTTCGGCGGCCCCGAGGGCGACCGGGCCGAACCTCACGCAGCCTCGCGCGCCCGGGCGGGGCGGGTCTCGGGCCGGCGCAACCGCTCGGTGATCTGGGCGAGGATCGACACCGCAATCTCGGCCGGCGATTTGGCACCGATATCGGCCCCCACCGGCGCATGGATGCGGGCAATCTGCGCCTCGGAAAACCCAGCCTCGGTCAGCCGCGCCACCCGCTTGGCATGGGTGCGGGTCGAGCCCAGACAGCCCAGATAGAAGACCTCCGAGCCCAGGGCCGCCATGATCGCCGGATCGTCGAGCTTGGGATCATGGGTGAGGGTGACGACCGCGGTGCGGGCATCGAGCCCGTGGCCGGCCAGCGCCGCATCGGGCCAGTCGCGCAGGATCGCCTCGCCGGGAAAGCGGGCCTCGGCGGCAAAGGCCTCGCGCGGGTCGACCAGCGTGGCGTCATAGCCGGCAATCCGCGCCATGGGCAGCAGGGCCTGGGCAATATGCACCGCGCCGACCACGACCATGCGCAGGGGCGGGTTGTGCACGCCCAAAAACCACTCGCCCGCAAAGCCCGACCGGTCGGCATGGCGCGCCGCGGTCGCGTCGGCCTGCAGGGGATCGGGGGCTGTGCCGATCAGCCGGCGCGCCCATCCCTGCGGGTTGACGGCATAGACCAGCGCCGCGCGCTGCGCCCGCCCCGCCACAAGCGCCTCGAGCATCGCCACCGGCATTCCCTGCCCCACACCGATGGGCTCAACCATCACCCGAATGGTGCCACCACAGGCCAGACCCACCGCGAAGGCATCCTCATCGGACACACCGAAGGTCAAGATGCGGCAATCGCCGTCCTCCAGCGCCTCCATCGCTTCGGCGACAACCGCCCCTTCCACGCAGCCGCCGGAGACCGAGCCGACCATGCCCGCCTCGGCCGAAATCGCAAGCTGGCTGCCCACGGGTCGGGGCGCCGAACCCCAGGTCTCGATCACCGTGGCCAGGGCCACCCGGATGCCCGCGCGGTGCCAGGCCAGCGCCGCCTCGGGGATGTCGTCATGCCGTGCCTCGCTCATGCCAGATCTCCTCTCGTCGCCAGATATAATGGCCCCGCGCGGCCGATGCACGCCAAGTTCCCGCTGGCACTAGGCCATCAGACGGCGCAGATCGGGCCAGCCCATCGCAATCTCCCAGATCTTGGCACCGGCCCAGACATCTTCGCGGCGCGCAACCTCACTGCCGCCAAGATGTGTATAAAAGCCGCGGGCGGGAATGTTGTCGGCCAGAACCCAGAGCGCGAGGCTTGCAAAGCCCCAACCGGCAAGGCTGCGCGCCATATCGGCCATCAGCGCCCGGCCCAGCCCCTGCCCCTGGGCGGCCCGCAAGAGGTAAAGCGAGCTGACCTCTGCCGCAAAACCGCGGTCGCGGAGCATGCGCGAGCGCTGTGCCTGCGCCGAGCCAAATCCAAGCAGCCGCGGCCCGTCCTGCGCGACGGTGAGCGTCGTGTCGCCCGAGAGCGTAACGCGCCGCCACTGCTCGGCCGAGCGCGCGGGGTCGAGCCGCGCAAGACCTGCGCTGGGCAGAATGCCGGTATAGGCCTCATGCCAGGCCTGGACCTGAACCTTGCCGATCCCGGCCAGATCCGCGTCGATTGCCGGGCGCACACTTGCGCTCACGCGGCCCGCGCCCCGGCGCGTGTCACGACGGGTGTCCCGGCCCGCTCCCCGGCGCGTGTCCCCGCGCGTCTTAGGGCGCGTGTCTCGGCGGGTATCGCGGGAACCCCGCCTCCGGATCCTGCGGGCGGAACGGTCATGCAGCGTCCAGACATCCCAATCCTCACCAGAGCCGCCGGCAGGCTCGACAGTACGGCCACCCGATCAAACCGGCCCTGCGCATATATGCGGCGCGGGGACCAGTCCCAGCCCCTGTTGCACATCTTGCGTCATTCTCTTGGCCCGATTCTCTTGGCCCGCGGGCAGCCGGGGCGCGCTCAACCCCTCCTGTGGTATGGTTTCGTCCTCGTGACCAGACCGTTCACGGCCGCGTCTTTTCTGCGTCGCCTTGCATTCCTACCTCTGCCTCCCACAAAGCGAGGACGCCATGAACCGCAACGATGATTTTGCCAAGCGCGCCGCTGAACATGGCGCACAGCTGAGCTGGGTGCCGTCGC
Organism: Pseudomonadota bacterium; assembly: GCA_038521775.1. GTDB lineage: Bacteria > Pseudomonadota > Alphaproteobacteria > Rhodobacterales > Rhodobacteraceae > J013. The sequence goes on from JBCBKN010000020.1 coordinate 4,947, forward strand.
CCATGGCCGGGGTCGACCGGCAGATGCTCGACCGGGTCGGCGGCGAGGTGGCCCGGGCGACCTCGATCGTGCGCTACGCGCCGGGCAGCGCCTTTTCGGCCCATGCCCATGGCGGCGGCGAGGAGTTCTTGGTGTTGGAGGGTGTCTTTCAGGACGAGCATGGCGACTATCCCGCCGGCACCTATGTGCGCAACCCGCCCGGCACCAGCCACACCCCGGCCGCGGCCGAAGGGTGCACCATTTTTGTCAAGCTCTGGCAGTTCGACCCCGCCGATCGGGACCAGTTCTCCAAGGACATGACAGCCCTAGAGCTTGCGCCGGTTGCGGGGCGCCCCGGGGTTGCGTCCGGCACGCTCTTTCACGATGCGCATGAAGATGTGCGGGTCGAGCGCTGGGATCCGAACGCCGTCATTCAGCTCGATCTGCCGCGGGGCGGTGAGTTCTTCGTGCTGGAGGGCGGTTTTGAGGAGGCGGGCGAGGGTTTTGCTCCCCGCTCCTGGCTGCGCCTGCCGCCGGGTGCGCGCATGAACGCCATGGCGGGACCGGATGGCGCGCGGCTGTGGGTCAAAACCGGGCATCTGGCCGAGCCGCGCTTTGCCCCTGCAGGGTGAGGTCACGCGGATGTGCGCGCCGTCACTGCAGCGGCGCGCCGGTTCAATAGGGTAGGGCCAGCCTAGTGGATGGAGGGCCCGATGACCGATGCGTTCGACTTCAAACCCGTCGGGGAGAGCCAAGATGCCGGTCATGTCTTTGCGAAATCCTGGTCGGCGGGCGGCCACGCGGATGACGCGCCCAGCACGGGAACACAGGCCTGGCCGGTCAAATGGGTCGGCCCCAGCGAAAAAGGCGTCACCCATGATCTGGAATTCGAGACCTGGGCCGCGCAGAGCATGACCGAGCTCTTCGGCTGAGGCCCAACGGAACAATGCGGCAGCGCCCGCGTTCTAAAGCGCGCGCATCAGCCGGGCTTTCTCGCCCTGATCGTCGGGGCGGGAGAGGGTCTCGGCGAGCTCCTGCAATGATGCAAGGTTGTGCGAGGCCCGAAACACATCGACATGGGGCAAAAGCGCCCTGATGCCGCCTGCCTTGGGCGCAAACCCCTCCCAGCGCAAGAGCGGGTTGAGCCAGATCAGCCGCCGGCTGCTCAGATGCAGCCGATCCGCGGCCCGGGCCAGCCGCGCAGGGTCGTCGCGGTCCAGCCCGTCGGTGATCAGCAACACCACCGCCCCCTGGCCCAGAACCCGGCGCGACCAGTCGCGGTTGAAGGTCTCCAGCGCCGCCCCCAGCCGCGTGCCGCCTTCCCAATCCTGCGCCTCCTGCCCCGCCGCGGCCAGGGCTGCATCGGCATCGCGGGCGCGCAAATGCCGGGTGATGTTGGTCAGCCGCGTGCCCATGGTAAAGCCATGCACCTTGGCCCAGCCCGCGCCTTTGGCGTTCGCGGCGCTGTGCAGAAAATGCAATAGCATCCGCGAATAGCCCGACATCGAACCCGAGATATCGCAAAGCGCGACCAGATTGGGCCAACGGATCCGCCGCTCGCGCAAGGCCAGCCGCTCGATATCCCCGCCTGAACGGATTGCCGCGCGCATCGTGCCGCGCCAATCGGCCACCCGGCCGCGCGCGGCGGGCTGGGTGCGGCGGCTGGCGATGGGGCGCACCGGCAGGGTCATCTGGGCGATGGCGCGCTTGGCGGCGGTCTGCTCGGCCAGGCTCATCTGCTCGAAATCCATCTGGCGGAGCTTTTCTTCGGTCGAAAAGGTCAGCCGGGCGTCGAACTCGATCTCCTCCTCCTCCGCCTCGGTTTCCGGCGGCGGCGGGGGTTGGGCGTCGTCCAAAAGCGCCTCGGCCGCCCGGCGTTCGGCCTCGCGCGCGACATGCTCCTGCGGCGCGCCCCGGATCGAGGGCAGGAGCAGCGCCATCATCCGCTCCAGAAACTGCGGGTCGCGCCAGTAAAGCCGGAAGACCTGCCCGAAGGTCTCGCGATGCTCGGGGCGCGAGACAAAGCAGGCATGCAGCGTCCAGTAAAAGTCGCGCTTGGAGGTGAACCCCGCCGCCTCGACCGCGCGGATGGCATCGACGACGCGGCCCGTGCCCACCGGCAGCCCGGCCCGGCGCAGCGCGCGGGCAAAATGGGTGATGTTGTCGGCGAGCTTGCCGTCCGGGTTCACCGGGATCATCCGCGGCGCGGTCTCAGCCATCGCCCAGCACCTTTGCGACATTGCCCTGATGCACCGCTTCATAGGCGTCGAACCAGACGATATGCCCGGCCGCCAGATCGGCGCTGAGGATCTCGCGCAGCGGGGTCGCGGCGCGGCCCGGATCGGCGCGCAGGCCGGCCAGCCATTCGGTATAGCGCCGGGTCGCATCGATCAGCCCCGGCCCATAGCCGCCCGATGCAATCCGCTCCGGATCGCCATGATTGGGCAGGATGCGCTGCGCCCCCAGCCCTGCCAGCCGGTCGAGCTCGGCCAGATGCGCCTCCAGCCGGTCGGGCTCGGCGACATAGGTGATGGGATCCTCCAGCGCATCGCCCGCCAGAAGGATGCGCGCCTCGGCCAGCCAGACCAGCACGCCATCCTCGGAATGGATGTCAAAGGGCAGCAGCTCCAGCCTGCGCCCGCCCAGATCAAACGCGCCTGCCCCCTCCAAAACCCGGCTCGGCAGGATCAGCGGGTCGATGGCGGGCGGGCCGGAGAGGGTGCCGGCCTCGATCGCGGCCCTGTCGCGGGCAAGATGCGCGGCCGTGCGCGCCCCGGCCAGGATCTCGCAGCCCTCAAAGGCCGCTGTCCCCGCCACATGATCAAGATGGTGGTGGCTGAGCAGGACTGTGATGTCGGTGACCCCGCGTGCCTCCAGATCGGCCCGCATCCGCGCCGCATGGGGCAGTGAGATATGGCTGTCATAGACCAGCCCCCTTGCGCCCTTCACCACCGCATAGGCGGCCACGCCCAGCGACAGCGCCCCGTCATCGACCCAATTGGGCCCCTCATAGGCGCGCAGACCCGGCACCCGCCCGTCATACCAGGCAAGAACGCCCGGGGCGGGCTCCAGCAGGCGCAGATGATCCAGCCGCATCACACCGCCCGGCCTGAGCCGAAGGCGGCCCTGCCCCCGGCGAGACGGGGGTGGGCGGGCGGGCCGGCTCGCCGGGGGCAGGTCACGCCGGTTCCAGCGAGGTCTTGGCCGCGTCGAGAATGCGCTTGGCCTCCGAGCCCTGCAGCTTGGCAATGTCGTCTTGGTACTTCAAAAGCGCCCCGATCGTGTCGGCAATCACCTCGGGCGAGAGCTGCACCGCATCGAGCGCCACCAGGCATTTCGCCCAATCTATGGTCTCGGCCACGCCCGGCTTCTTGAAAAGATCCTCGGTGCGCAGCGATTGCACAAAGGCCACCACCTCGCGGCTCAGCGTCTCGGTCGCCTCGGGTGCGCGGCTGTGCAGGATCGCCATCTCGCGGGGGAAATCGGGGTAATCCACCCAGTGATAGAGGCAGCGGCGCTTCAACGCATCATGCACCTCGCGCGTGCGGTTGGAGGTGAGCACCACAATGGGCGGCTCGGCCGCGGCAATCGTCCCCAGCTCCGGGATCGTCACCTGAAAATCGCTCAGCGCCTCGAGAAGAAACGCCTCAAAGGGCTCATCAGTGCGGTCAAGCTCATCGATCAGGAGCACCGGCGCGCCACCCTCCTGGGCGGACATCGCCTCCAAAAGCGGCCGGCGGATCAGATAGCGGTCCGAAAAAAGCTCCTCGGTCAGCGTGGCCCGGTCGGCCCCTTGGGTGACCTCGGCGGTGCGGATCGCCACCATCTGAGCCGGAAAATTCCACTCATAGACGGCCGAGGCGGCATCGAGCCCCTCATAGCATTGCAGCCGGATCAAGCGGCGGCCAAGGCTCGCAGCCAGCGCCTTGGCGATCTCGGTCTTGCCCACCCCGGCCTCGCCCTCCAAAAACAAGGGCCGGCCCAGCGTGAGCGACAGAAACACCACCGTGGCCAGGGCGCGCCCGCACACATAGCCCTGATCGCCCAGCATTGCCTGTACCGCATCGATATCGGTTGGGTTTTGGGACACGCCGCACCTCCTTGCCTTTGGCGTAAGGAAAGCCTCGGGCTGGGGAAATCAAGCCCCCTTGCCGTTTGGAGGGGATGCAAGGCGCGAAAACCCGATGCCGATGGCCAGGGCGATCAGCGTCAGACCCAGCGCCAGGGCCGCAAGGCTGGGAAAGCCGAAGCTGCGGTCGAGCACGGCGCGCGAGGGATCGTCGGGGTCGACATAGACGGTGACGGCGGTGCCCGGCGCAAACTCGCGCGCCGCGGCCTGGGCTGCGGCATCGGGCGAGGCAAACATCCTGCTTGCCTGGTCTCCCGCGCCATACTGGACCAGCCGGCCCTCCCAATCGCGCCCCTCAAAGCGATAGCCATAGGTGATCGCCACATACCACATCGTGCCGCCCGCATCGGCACTGGCAAAGCGTTCGACCACCTCGGGCGCCAGGATCGCGCCCTCAACCTGCACCCAGCCCCGCGCCGCCCAGGCGGTTTGGGCAATGCTGACGCCGATCCCGGTGATCCCAATGCCGAAGACGAGAAAAACCAGCCGCAGGATCAGGTTCGGCCCGCCCCACCATCTGCGCAAATGCCTCACAGCAGGATCATCGCGGCAAGGCCCAGGAAGGCAAAGAACCCCACCACATCGGTCACAGTGGTCACGAAGGTGCCGGAGGCAAGCGCGGGATCGGCGCCCAGCCGGTCGAGCCCCACGGGGATGAGGATGCCGGCAAGCCCCGCGACCAGCAGATTGACCACCATCGCGGCCGCCAGGACCAGCGCCAGATCGACCGAGCTGAACCAGAGCCCGCCAATGGCCGCGGTCAGCGCGGCAAAGGCAAGCCCGTTCAACAGCCCCACCAGCGCCTCGCGCCACACAACCCGCAGCATATTGGCGCCGGTCAGATCGCGCGTGGCCAGCGCCCGCACCGCCACGGTCAGGGTCTGGGTGCCGGCATTCCCACCCATCGAGGCCACAATCGGCATCAGGACGGCAAGGGCGATCACCGCATCAAGCGTCGCCTCGAAGACCGAAATGACCAGCGAGGCCAGCACGGCCGTCACCAGATTGGCCGCCAGCCAGGGAAAGCGCAGCCGCGCGGTCGCCCAGACCCGGTCGGAGAGCTCTTCATCCCCCACCCCGGCCAGGCGCTTCATATCTTCCTCGGCCTCTTCGCTTTGGGCCACCATCGCATCATCGACCGTGATCACCCCCACCAAGCGCCCGCCCGCATCGACCACAGGCAGCGACACCATGTGGTATTGGGTGAAATCATAGGCGACATCCTCCTGGCTCGCCTCGGGTCGGATGGTGCGAAAATCGGCATCCATCAGGTCGCGCAGCGCCACGTCGCGCCGGTTGCCCATCACCCGGCTGAGCGGCACGGTGCCGATGGGCCGCATGCGCGGGTCGACCATGATCACGTCGTAAAAGAGATCCGGCAGATCCTCGGCCGCGCGCATGTGATCGATCATCTCGCCCACTGTCCAGGGCTCCGGCGCCATCACGAGCTCACGCTGCATCAGCCGCCCGGCGGAATAGTCGGGATAGGCAAGCGAGCTTTCCACCGCGGCACGGTCGGCCTCGTCGAGCGCGTCGAGCACCTTGGCCTGCTCGTCCTGGGCCAGATCCTCGACGATGTAGACCACATCATCGGTCTCCAGCTCGGTCAGCCGGGCAAGCTGGGCCTCGCTCAGCAGCGGCACGATGTCGTTGCGCACCCCCTCGATCAGCTCGGTCAGCGTGGTCGGGTCCAGCGCATCGCCCCACAGCAGCACCAGTTTGCGCCGGCTCTGCGCACCGATCTGTTCGAGCAAATCGGCGATGTCGGCGGCATGCAGCGGCTCCAGCAGCTCGGCCAGACGCTGGGCGGCGCCGACCTCGACCGCGGCGAGGATCGCATCGACCAGGACGGCATTGAGCGCTCGACCGTGGCTGGCAAACCGATCATCCGTCCCGACCTGCTCGGATGCCTCCGGCTCACGCCCCGCGTCGCTCATCGCTTCCCCTCCGGTCCGGCTGTGGATATCGGTGTGATACGCGCCACGCCGGCCCAATGAAAGCGGCGGCGAGGCGGTTTACCCGTCCATAAGCCTCACCTAGGATCGTGGCGCCCCCGATTGCACGCAACGAGGCCCGGATGAGCGAGATCCACCCCCCCACCGCGCAGGGTCAGACCCGTGCGCGGGACGCGCAGACCCAGGCGGCGCCGCGCACCATGACCGAGCTGCGCCAGATGGCCATCGACACGCATCAGGCCGGAGATCTGGCGCGCGCCTGCAAGCTTTATCGCACCTTTCTGGCCAACCGGCCGAGCGATGCCTCGATCTGGACCAATCTGGGCGCGCTGCACCGAAAGCAAAAGGATTATGCCACCGCGGTGGTCTGCCAGCGCAAGGCGGTCGAGATCGCGCCGGACAGTTCGGATTTTCTCAACAATCTGGGCAATGCGCTTTACGACAATGGCGATCTTGAGGAGGCGCTCGCGGTCCGCCGCCGCGTGGCCGAAATGCGCCCCGGCCAGGCTGAGCCGTTGCAATATGTCGCCACGGCGCTGCGCGGCCTCAACCGGCATGCCGAGGCGGTGGAAATGTGCGATGCCGGGCTGGCGCTTGACCCCGATCATGACGAGCTCAAGGTCCAGAAATCCATGGCGCTGCTGGCGCTCGGCGAATACGGGCCCGGCTTTGATCTTTACGAGGCGCGGTGGAGCGGCGACGAGGTCTCCAAGCCCGATCTGCCGGAGCCGGAATGGCAGGGCGAGCCGTTGGCCGGCAAATCCATTCTGGTCATGCCCGAACAGGGCTTTGGCGACACCATCCTGATGGCGCGGTTTTTGCCGGCGCTGAAGGCGCTGGGCGGAACGGTGATCCTGGCCTGCAAACCCCAGCTCAAACGTCTGTTTGCCGAGCTTGAGGGGATCGATCTTCTGGCCGAAATCGGCTCGAAAAAGCCCAAGATCGACTATTGGATCTCGATGATGAGCCTGCCGCGCTTTGTCGATCTGACAAAGGAGACCATTCCGGCGCCGGCGCGCCTGCATGTGCCGGAAGACAGCCGAACCCGCGCGGGCAAGCTGCTGGCCCCGCATAACGGGCGGCTCAAGATCGGTGTGCTCTGGTCGGGCTCGGTGACCTACCGCGCCAACCACAAACGCTCGTTTTCCATGGAGCGTTTCCTGAGCCTGGCCGCCATTCCCGGCGTGTCGCTTTTCTCGCTCTATAAGGGGCCGCTGCTTGAGGCCTATCAAAGCTCCGGCATGGCCTCGGTGATCGTCGACGCGGCCGGGTCCGAGAAGGATTTCGCCGACAGCGCCGCGCTCATCCAGGGGCTCGATCTGGTGGTCACGATGGACAGCGCCATCGCCCATGTCTCTGGCAGCCTCGGGGCGCCGATCTGGAACCTGCTGCATTTCTCGGCCTACTGGCTCTATGGCCCCTGGCCCGAGACGTCGCCCTGGTATCCCTCGATGCGGTTGATCCGCCAGCCGGCGCCCGACGATTGGACCAGCGTCTTTGACAGGGTGAAAACCGACATTGCCGCCATGGCGGCCCAGCGCGGCGGGAGGTGACGATGGCCGATATCCACACCCCGATTTCACCGGGCGAGCTGATTGACAAGATCACCATCCTGCGGATCAAGGCCGCGCGCATAACCGAGGCCGCCAAACTGGCCAATGTGCGCACCGAGCTGGGGCTGTTGGAAGCCGTCATGGCCGATGCCGTGCCGCAGGACGCGCCGATCCCCGATCTGACCGCAGAGCTTCAATCGGTCAATGAGACCCTCTGGCAGATCGAAGACGACATTCGGGAGTGCGAGCGGGCGGGCGATTTTGGCCCGCTCTTTGTGGAGCTGGCCCGCGCGGTCTACCGCACCAATGACCGGCGGGCCGATCTGAAAAAGCGCATCAATACCGAGCTTGGCGCGAGGATCGTCGAAGAGAAAAGCTACGCGGCCTATTGAGCCCGCAATCTGCGCCGATCGACCCGGCCAGAACGGCCCGATGCCGTGGCGTTCGGTCAGATCGACCGTGCCGGCGCCCGAACCGCGGTTTCGTTTCACTCAGGCGGGTTCTTCCTCGCGCTCGGCCTGCTGGCGCGACCACATGCGGGCATAGCGCCCCTCCAGCGCCAGCAACGCGTCATGAGTGCCGCGTTCCACGACCTCGCCCGCCTCCAGCACCACGATCTGATCGGCATCGACCACGGTCGACAGACGATGCGCGATGGTCAACACCGTGCGGCCCCGGCTCATATCTCGCAGCGAATCCTGAATGCCGCGCTCGGTCTCGGTGTCGAGCGCCGAGGTCGCCTCGTCCAGCACCAGAAGCGGCGGGTTCTTTACGATGGTGCGGGCAATGCCCACCCGCTGCTTCTCGCCGCCCGACAATTTGAGACCGCGCTCGCCCACCTGCGTGTCGTATCCGCGCGGCAAGGCGGTGATGAAATCGTGGATGCGCGCGGCCCGCGCCGCCCGCTCGACCTCGGCCTGGCCGGCATTGGCATCGCCATAGGCAATGTTATAGCGGATGGTGTCGTTGAAGAGCACCGTGTCCTGCGGGACGACCCCGATCGCGGCGCGCAGACTGGCCTGCGTCACGTCGCGCAGATCCTGCCCGTCGATGGTGATGCGGCCCGCGCCAACGTCGTAGAACCGAAACAAGAGCCGCGCGATGGTCGATTTGCCCGAACCCGAGGCACCGACAATGGCGAGCGTCTGACCACCGGGCACCTCGATACTGAGCCCCTTGAGGATCGGCCGCTCCGACTCATAGCCGAAACTGACATCCTCAAACCGCACCGTCGCATCGGAGATCTTGAGATCGGCGGCACCGGGCCGGTCGACCACCTCGGCCGGCTGGTCGAGCAGAAGAAACATCTCGCGCATGTCGACCAGGCTTTGGCGGATTTCGCGGTAGACCGTGCCCAGGAAGTTGAGCGGCAGGGTGATCTGGATCATGTAAGCGTTGACCATCACGAAATCGCCGACCGTCAGATCGCCGCGTTGCACGCCAAGCGCTGCCATGACCATGACCGCAACCAGCCCCGCGGTGATGAGCACTGACTGGCCGAAATTGAGAAACGCGAGCGACCAGGAGGTTTGCAGCGCGGCCTGCTCATAGCCGGCCATGCTTTCGTCATAGCGCCGCGCCTCGCGCTGCTCCGCCCCGAAATACTTCACGGTCTCGAAGTTGAGGAGCGAGTCGACCGATTTCTGGTTCGCGTCCTGGTCACGGTCATTCATCCGCTGGCGGATTTCGACCCGCCATTCGGTCACCTTATAGGTAAACCAGACATAGAGCGCGACGGTCGCCACCACGACGCCGAGATAGGAAAACGAAAACGCCACCCACAGCACAACGGCGATCATGATCAGCTCAAGAATGAGCGGGCCGATGGAAAAGAGCATGAAGCGCAGCAGAAACTCGACGCCCTTCACCCCGCGTTCGAGCACCCGGTTGAGCGCCCCGGTCTTGCGGGTGATGTGATAGCGCAGCGACAGCCCATGGACATGGCGAAACGTCTCCAGCGCCAGCGCCCGCAGCGCCCGCTGCCCGACCCGGGCAAAGACGACGTCGCGCAGCTGCTGAAACCCGACCCCGGCCAGCCGCATCACCCCATAGGCCAGCACCAGGCCTGCAGCGCCCAGGGCAAGCAGAAGATGCGGGTCCGTCTCTCCGGGCTCGCCGGTCTCACCGCTTTCGCCGGTCAGCGTGTCAACCGCGAGTTTAAAGAAGAGGGGCGTTGCCACGGTGGCAAGCTTGGCCAGGAACAGCGCACCGAGCGCGGCCACAACGCGGATCTTTACCACCCGCTCGCCCGTCGGCCACAGATAGGGCAGCACGCGGCGCACGGTCCGGATGTCGGGCCTCTCCTTGCTCAGCGTCTTTCCTCCAGGGCAGCGTTTTGCGTCATGTGCGCAGGATCAGGGGCAACGGCAAGGGGTTTTGTGCCGGGCGCAGGGGGCGCTGGCGCCGCATGCAGCACCCGCAATCGAGGCGTCGTCTGTGCGATGGCCCGGCCGCGCCGGTGGATCAGTCCGTTTCCGGCACGAATTGCTGGCGGTCGGGCAAGTCGAAGATCTGTCCGGGATAGATCAGATCGGGGTCGCGGATGCGGTCGCGGTTTTCGGTGAATATAAACGTGTAGCGGATGCCCGAGCCCAGATGCCGGCGCGCCAGCATCCAGAGATTGTTGCCCGGCTGGACCACCACGGTGCTGCCCGGCACGGCCTCGGCATCGATCGCGGCCCGCACCGCGGCCGGGGCCTGAAGCGGATCGTCGCGCTGAAACGGCGTCTCCATGCGGCTGACCACGCGCGACCCGGCATTGTCGAGCTCATCGACCCGAAGCGTGTAGCGGCCCTGCGCGATGTCCGGCAGTATGGCCTGCCAGGCGCCGCTGTCGGAGACCATCACCTCGCCAATCGGGCTGTCATTGGCATAGATCCGCACGGGCGCCAGCGGAGTGCCGCGCCCCGACAGAACCACCGCACCCTGCGGGTCATAGCTGATCGTGTCGAGCACCACCTGGTCGGTGATCCCGGGATGGGCAGGCTGGACGACCTCCACCCGCTCCTGCGTCGTCTGGATCACCGCCGGCAGGACCGGCGCATCGCTGCTTGTGGCCGGTGCGGCGAGCACGATCACCGGCTCGGGCGAGACCACCGCGGCCGGCCCGTCATCACGCGCCACCAGCGTGACGGTCTGCGGCTCGCTGGTCAGCTCAGCCTGCAGCATGGCCACGAAATCGCCGCGGTCATTGGCGCGGACCGTCATGCGCACCTGGCCGTCAAAGGCAATGTCGATCTCGACACCCGGATCGGCCCGGCCGGCAATGACGGTAAAGCCCTCGCTGTCGACGCGAACCAGATCGAAAACCGGCGCGGTCAGCTCGGTGCGCGGCGCGGCGGGCTGGGCCAAACGCTCGGGCGTCGGGTCCGCCTCATCGGTCATGGCGAGCATCGGCAGGGAGAGGATGGTCGGGGCCTGCGGTGCCGCCGGCTGCGATGCCCCGGGTGCCGCCGCATCGGGCGACGCGGTCGTGGCCGACGGGACCGCGCTGTCGGGGCGTGCGGCGCTCAGCGTGGCGACCGAGCTGCCCAAGGCGTCGCGGTCCGCTGGTTGGGCCAGCCGATCCGGCGCGGTGATATGCGGCGGGTCTTCCGACAGCGGCGCGGGCGTTTCGATCGCCGTTTCGCTTGGATCAATCTCCGCCAGGGGCGGGATTGCGGCACGCGGGGCCGAACTCACCGCGGCCTGCTCGGTGGCCGGAACCGTCGCCTCCTGCTGGGCCGGCACATCCGACGGGTCGAGACCCTCGTCGCGCGATGGCGGGGTCATCAGGCTGGGCTGGGCCGCCTGAACATCGGGCTCGGGCTCGGCCGAGGGCGCGTTGGGATCGTTGCCCGGTTCGGGCGCATCATCCATCGCCGCTGGCCGCGCATCCACAACATGCGGGCGCGCCGCACGCTCCGGCACCGGGTCGGGTTCACGCCGCACCACCTCCGACTGGCCGGGCTCTGGCACCGTGGCGGGCGGCTCGGTGCCGGCATCGACCGCCTCCTGCGCGGTGGGCGCGCTTACATCGGGCTTCTCGGCGCTTTCGGCATCGGCTTTTGCGGTGGGATCCGCGCCCGGCGCAGCCGGCGGGTCGGTCGGCGTTGCGGTGACCGAGCGCGCGTTCGCCGCATCGGGGTTTGCGGGCAGCGGCAGGTCAGGATTGGCGGGTTCGGCCTGCGTCGTTGGACGCGCCGTTGTGGCGGTGGCAAGCTCCGGCACCTCGGCGTCCGTCGGATCGGCTTCGGCAGGGTTGGCGTCAGGCGCGGCCGTCTGCTGTGCAGGCGCAGGCGGCTCGGCGGGGTCAACCCTCTCCTGGGCGGTCTCCTGGGGATCGGTTTCGGCCACAGGCGTGCGCGCTATTGCGGTTTCGGACACCGCCGGATCAGGCCTGTCGGCAGCCTCCTGCCGTTCGGACAGGGTCCACCAGAACCAGACGACCACAGCGGTTGCAACCGCTGCGCCAATGCCCGTTTTCGTGCCCCGGCTTGCCATCGGGCGTGCCTTCCTTCACCACCGTGCCAGCAGCGTCCCCCGGGCGGACGATCGCCGCCCCCGCGCTGCGACCTCTCTATCTATGCGAAAGCCACAGGGAAATGCTAGGCACCGTGAAGCAAAACACTGCGCCAGGCATCACCTCGCACGGCCCGGCAGCCATCCGACAGGAGAATTCGATGTCCCAGTCCCCGATCCGCAGCGTGTGCGTGTATTGCGGCTCGCGCCCTGGCGACACTCCCGCCTTTGCCGCTGTGGCGCGCGAGATCGGGCAGCGCTTGGCGCAGGCCGGGTTCCGGCTGGTCTATGGCGCCGGCGATGTGGGCATCATGGGCGCGGTCGCCGATGGCGCGCGCGAGGCGGGCGGCGCCCGGCTGGGGGTCATTCCCACGCATCTTTTCGGGCGCGAGGCGCAGTCGCGTGCCGATCCCAGCCTGCTGATCACCGAGACCATGCATGAGCGCAAGAAGGTCATGTTCATGAATGCCGATGCGGTGCTGGCCCTGCCCGGCGGGCCCGGCACGCTCGACGAGCTCTTTGAGGTGCTCACCTGGCGCCAGCTTGGCCTGCACAGCAAGCCGGTGCTCTTGCTGGACATCGATGGCTATTGGCAGCCGCTGGTCGCACTCATCGACCATGTCATCGCGCGCGGCTTTGCCGATGCGAGCTTTGCGGGCTTTCTGACCACCTGCAGGGACGCTGACGAGGTCATGGCCGTTCTGGCCCGCGAGATCGGGTGACACGCGCAGATTGGCTGAAACGGAGGCTGGCCGCCCCTCAAGATCACGAAACCGTGAGCAGGCCGCACAACGGATCGGCGCGGCACTTTCGTAAACGACCCACATCGCGGCGCAAGAACGCGCATGTCGCCGGCACGGCCCGCATGGGGTGCGACGCGTAAGGGAGGGGCAGATGGCCATCATTCGCGGCAATGATCTGAACAATGCGCTGGGCGGCACCGATGCGGCCGACACCATCCTGGGCTTTGACGGCGAGGATGTGCTGACCGGGCAGGCGGCCAATGACGCGCTGTTCGGGGGGTTTGGCGATGACAGCCTGCTTGGCGGCGACGGGAATGACCGTCTGTTCGGCGATGCGGGCGATGACGACATCTTTGGCGGCAACGGCTCCGACCAGCTTTTTGCCGGGCGCTCGGTGGGCAGCGATTTTCTGTTCGGCGGCAACGGGGCAGACACGCTCTTGGCCAGCGAAGGGTTTGATTTCCTTGACGGCGGCCAGGGCAATGACATCCTGATCGGCGTGTCGCCCGACACCGGCTGGACCACCGCAATCGGCTTTTCCTTCGGCCTGCGCGGCGTGACGGTCAATCTGGCAGCAGGCTTTGCCATTGACGAATACGGCACCCGTGACACGCTGCGCAACATCCGCGATGTCGACGCGACCGACCGGTCCGACAATCTTGTGGGCGATGCCAACGACAATTTCTTCACCGCCTATGAGGGCAATGACCGCATCACCGGCGGCGACGGGCGCGACGAGGTCAATTACGACACCAGCGGCGGCATCCAGGGCATTTTCGCCAATCTCTTTACCGGCGTTGTGACCGACAATTACGGCTTTACCGACCGGCTGAGCTCGATCGAGATGATCCGCGCGACCGGCTTTACCGACCGCATCATCGGCGGCACGGGCGATGAGACCTTCCGCGCCTATGCCGGCGATGACATCGTCAATGGCGGGGCGGGCTTTGACGAGATCTGGTATGATCTCGATCTGGAATCCGGCGGGTTTCGGGGGGTTGAGGTCAATCTCGCCGGCGGGTTTGCGGTCGATGCCTCCGGCGATCTCGACAGCATCGTCAATGTCGAAGGCGTGCGCGGCACGGCGCTGACCGATCGGCTGACCGGCGATGGATTTGCCAACCGTCTCGATGGCGGCTTTGGGATCGACCGGATCGTCGGTGCCGGCGGCGACGACACGCTGATCGGCGGGCAGGGCAATGACGTGATGCATGGCGGATCGGGCATCGACACGGCCAGCTATGCCGAGGAAGCCGCCGCGGGCGCTTCGCTGGGCGTCGATGTGCGCCTCAACACCCAGCTCGCCTTTGACGGATTTCTCAACCGCGACCGCCTGATTTCAATCGAGAGCGCGATCGGCACGGAGTTCGATGACCGGCTTTTGGGCTCATCGGAGGCGAACACGCTCTCAGGCGGCGACGGGCTGGACAATATTCGCGGAGGCAGCGGCAATGACGTGCTCGAGGGCGGCGGCGGCACGGATCGGCTGTTTGGCGAGCAGGGCACCGACAGCTTTCGCTTCATCGATGGCTTTGAGCTCGACCGGATCGAGGATTTCAGCACCGATGAGATCCTGGATTTCTCCAATCACAGCAAGGCGCTGGCGCTGTCGGATCTGCGCATTTTGCAATCGGGCGATGTTCTGCGCATCGACGCCGGTGGCGACACACTCTTGATCCTGAACACCGATGCCGCCGATCTGAGCGCCGCGAACTACATCTTCTGATCCCGCGGCCACGATCTCGGCCAAGATTGCGGCCACAATCGTTGCCGGCCGGGTGCGGCTGTTTACCGTTTCGCGCCCGGGTTGGTGGCGCGGCTGCCTCATTTGCGCTACGATTTCGCCACATTTCGGATGCGGATCAGGATAACGGCATGCAACCCATGGCGGCGGCGGCACAGGCGGGCGGAGTCCGGTTTTCGGTTGAGCTCGAAGGCGAAGAGATCCTGGTCTACCACCTCGCGACACTGGCCGAGGCACATCGGATCTTTTCATTCTTAAAAGACTACTTTCCCGAAGCACGGTTCGTGTTCGAACCGGTGCTGCATTAGCCCCAATCGGGCACCGGGTACAGAATTCGGTCGGCACGGCCCGTCCAGGCCGTGCCAGGGTATGCGCGCCCGTCAGCCCGGCAAACGGGCCGCGACATTCTCCCAATTCACCAGATTGTCGAGGAAATTGGTGAGATAGGCCGGGCGCTTGTTGCGAAAATCGATGTAGTAGGAATGCTCCCACACATCGCAGCCCAACAGCGCGGTCTGCCCAAAGCAGAGCGGGTTGACGCCGTTTTCGGTCTTGGTGACCTTCAGCGTGCCATCGGCCTCGGCCACCAGCCAGCACCAGCCCGAGCCGAACTGGCCGGCCCCTGCCGCCGAAAACTCGGCCTTGAACGCATCGACCGAGCCGAACGCATCCACGATCCGGCTCTCCAGCGCGCCAGGCATGGCGCCGGCGCCCGGCCCCATCATCTCCCAGAACTGCACATGGTTCCAATGCTGGCTGGCATTGTTGAAAATGCCGTTCTGGGCAACGGCCCCGGCCTGATAGGTGCCGGTGATGATCTCTTCGACGCTTTTGCCCTCCCACTCGGTGCCGGCAATCAGCTTGTTGCCATTGTCGACATAGGCCTTGTGGTGCAGGTCATGGTGGTATTCCAGCGTCTCCTTGGACATGCCCGCGCTGGTCAGCGCATCATGGGCATAGGGAAGATCGGGAAGTTCGAATGCCATTTCGGTGTCCTCTCCGTCAGTCGTCCGGACCGTCTCGGGCCGCTGCCGCTGATATAACGGCACGGGCGCGCAAGGCCAATCGCGCTGGCGACGCTCTGGGCCGAATCGGCAGTTTGAGATCGGGTTTTGACATGCCCTTTCGGCCCACGGCCGGGGCAGCAACGCCGCATGGCGGGGCGGCCGATGACGCGATGGTGTTTGATGCGACCAACCCCGCTATTGCCGACGGCGAGGCCGTGCGCACCGAACTCGACCCGGCCCTGGTCGGAAGCTATGCCGGTGGCGCGGGGCTGCTGACCGGCAGAAACATCACCAGCACGGCGGCCAGCCAGACCATCAGCGCGATCACGATGCCGGGCACCGGGCTTTTTTGCGCCGCCCGCGCATCGCGCAGCGCAAGCAGGACCAACATCGCCGGCAAGCATGGCACCGCCCAGATCAGCATCAGAAACATGACCAGCAGCGGCGGGTTTTCGGGGCCCGTGACATAGCCCAGCCCGCCCAGAACCAGCGAGCCGCCCAGTGCGGCGACCGCGCCTTTGCCGAAATTCTGCGGCAACATGGCACCGGCCCGCTGATCGGCCTGTTGCGGTGACACCGCCGCGCCGCAGGCCGGGCAATTGCGGTCCTCGGCCGTGATCCGGGTCTTGCAATATGCGCAAACGGGCATGCGGTCAGACCGGCAGAACCGCGGCGGCGACGCGCCGCCCCTCGGCCAGAAGCACATTATAGCTGCGACAGGCCGCCGGGCTCGACATCGTCTCAACCCCGATCCCGGCATCCTCCAGCACGGTCCGTGCGGCAGGGGGTAGTGGCGCGATTTCGGCCCCCATCCCGATCAAAAGCACGTCAATCTCGCCTGCCCGGGCAATGAGGGGGTCGAGATCTTCCAGGCCGTTCCACGCGATCACCCCTGACGGGGTCAGCGCCACGCCACCCTCATGCCGCTCTCCGGCAATGCGGAAAAAGCCGGGCCCATAGCCGTCGATCGGCGGGCGCTCGGGAAACTGAACTTCATTGAGCCTCATGCGCCTTGGGATAGCGCGCAGCGGGACAGGCGTAAAGCGGGTGCTGCGCGCCGCGCGCCGCGACACTGCGTAAGCGTCAGGGCCCCAGCGTCAGGGCCCCAGCGTCAGGGCCCAAGCGTCAGGACCAGAGCGGCAGGGCCAGCACCACGGCACCGGCAATCACGGCATAGGCCACACCGCGGAACTGGGCCTCGCCCGCCCGGGCAAAGAGACGCGCGCCGATCAGGGCCCCGGTCAGGAAGGGCAGGGTGAGCACCGCGCCCCAGGCAAGGCTTTCGCTGGTCAGCGCCCCGCGGAGGCCAAAGACCACAAAGGTCAGAACGCTGCTGGCGATGAAATAGGCGATGATCGACGCGCGCACCTGCATGGCACGGTCCGGCCCGCCGAGGAAAAACACGATGACCGGCGGGCCGCCAAGCCCGGTGAACCCGCCCAGAAAGCCCGACACGCCGCCGACGGTCACGGTTGCCGCCCGCCCGGGCGTGCCCCGATAGCGCCA
>JBCBKN010000021.1:0-21193 GCA_038521775.1 Pseudomonadota bacterium
CCGAGCCGCGAAAGATGTCGGTGATCACCTCTTCATTGGTGGGGCCGTAAAGCATGTCGCGCCCGTGCCGGTCGCGGATGCGCAGCATCTCCTTTCCGTAATCATCGTAGCGCCCGCTCTCCTGCCACAGCTCGGCCGGCTGCAGCGTGGGCATCAGCAGCGGGATGTGACCGGCACGCTCCTGCTCCTCATGCACGATCCGCTCGATCTTGCGCAGCACCCGCAGGCCAAGCGGCAGCCAGGAATAGATCCCCGCGGCGGCCTGCCGGATCATCCCCGCGCGAAGCATCAGGCGATGGCTCACGATCTGGGCCTCGGCAGGCGTTTCCTTCAGAAGTGGCAAAAAATATCGGGACAGGCGCATCATGGTCTCCGGCCAGTGCGGGCAGGTTGGACCAAGCATCTAAGCCAGTTTCCCTGCCGTGAGAACCCGAATCTCCTCCGCGCGGGCCGGATCGATTCGGCGTTGCCCGGCCATTGGCGGCGGCAGGCTGCTTCAACTTCCGGTTACACATCTCCTGAGTGATTTTTCCTTTCAGAGATCGCCTCTTTGGTGTAGTCTTTGGTCTAAACCGAACAGAAACTGACGGCCCAGAGCATTTTTATTGCTGACGTCGCGTCAGCGCTGGCGTAGGTTTGCGACACAACAAAAAAGCTCGGGCACGCACGGTCCAAGTCTGGGGAGAAATGACGGCTCGCAGCGGCGGGCCGTTTCCATTTGCAGCCACTCGGGCTCGTGCTGGGTTTTCTGATGCAGGGTCTTGTAGCGCCCGGTTCGGGTGGCGCCTGGGGCCGATCCAGTCGTTGGTCCGGTCAGGACTAGCTTTCGAACTGCAGCACTGGCGACAGTTCAAGCGAGCGCGCCAGCGCGGCAAGCCGCTTGTCCACGACCTCTCCGGCCAGATCGCGCATCTCGCGAGACAACGTCAGCGTGAGCTGCGGCCCGCCGATGCTGAGCGGTGCGCGGTCAAGGCCGCCTGGCGCAGCGCCCGCAATCATGGCACCAAGCCGCATTGCGCGGCCCAGACGCTCGGCCAGCACCAGATCCTCAGCCGATAACAGCTCAACCAGCGCGCGGGGCAGCTTTCCCGTGCCGCCGCTGCGATAGCGGTGATGCAGCGCCAGGCCGATCAGGACCCGGCCCCGATGGTCGATGCCGCCGATTGCCGCCCGGATTGGCGTCTCGAACCCCATTTGCGCGCGGTAATCGGGATGGCTGCGCCAGTTGACATCGTGCAACAGGCAGGCCGCGCGTGCCAGCCGCAGGGTCGCCGCGTCGCCAAGATCAAGCACCGGTCTGGCCCAGGCAAAAAGCTCCGCCCCAAAACCGGGAAACCGCGCGCGGCGCGCCTCCAGATACCGGCACGCCTCGATCAGCGGATCGCGGGCACGCATCTTGGGCGACATCAGCTCCCACAAAAGCCCCTCGCGCAACCCGTAGGACGAGAGCACAGCCCTGTCGGGTCGGAGCTGGGCGATCAGCTCTCCGAGCACCTGCGCGTTGAGCCCCAGCAGCGCTGCGCGGCCCGAGGATATCCCCGCCTGGGCCACCAGATCGGCCGGGGATTGGCGCTGGACCCAGTCCGAAAGCTCGGCCAGCGACCGCATCGCGATGCTGTAATCGTTCAGCACCGACAGAGGATACTGGTTGCGGTGCATATGCACCCGGCCGATCGCGCGCCATGCGCCGCCGACCAGGTAAAGCGTGCCGACATCGCGGCCAATCCGTTCGATCGCCGGAGCCAGGCGCGTCTCGACTTCCCTGCTGAGCGCGCGGCCCGCAAGCCCTGTGTTGCGCAGCGCCAATGGGCCGAGCAGCGTGGTGGCGCCGATCTCGCAGCGCCCGCCGGCGATCCGCGCAAGCTCCATCGAGCTGCCGCCGATATCGACGACCACGCCCGACGCCGCGGGATCGCCCAAAAGCACGCCCTGCCCGGCAAGCCGCGCCTCATCCTCGCCGCTGGCAATGCGCACGCGAAGCCCGGTCTCGGCCTCGATCTGGGCAACAAACTCGGCCCCATCGGTGGCCATGCGGACCGCCGCGGTGGCTACCGCGACCAGGGCGTTCACATTCTGCCGCTCGGCCAGGGCCGCAAACCGGCGCAGCGTGGCCAGGGCGCGGCGCCGGCCCTGAGGATTGAGCGGGCCGCCCTCGACCATGCCCTCGCCCAGCCCGCATTGGACCTTTTCGTTGAAGAAATAGGCCGGGCTGCGGGCATGCCCGTCAAAGACGACCAGCCGCACCGAGTTCGACCCGACATCGATGACCGCGAGCCGTCGCGACGCCGGACCGGGCGCGGCAAAGGACCGCGTGTGGGCGAACAACCCGCTTTGCTGGGCCACCGGCGGCTCCCGCGTTGCATTGCGCGCCCTCCTTAACCATGGCCGTGCGGCGCGGGTCAACCGCCAGGCGGTCGGGCGCGTCAGCGTGTTCTTAAGGCGCAGGGCGTTCCGGCGCGGCTGCCCTTGACCATGCTGCATGTGCGTGCCCCTATCAGGAGCATTCACCGGAGGAGCCCATGGCGCGGGCCGCGCTGACCATCGACCTTGACGCGATCTGTGCCAATTGGCGCGCGCTCGACGCGCTGTCGGCAGCCGGGTGCGAAACCGCCGCGGTGCTGAAGGCCGACGCTTATGGCTGCGGGGCGAACCGGGTCGGGCCGGCCCTTGCGCAGGCGGGCTGCCGCAGCTTCTTTGTCGCCCTGGCCGAGGAGGGTGCGGCGCTGCGCGAGGCGCTTGGCCCGGGCCCCGCGATCTATGTGCTTTCGGGCCTCTTGCCCGGCGATGCGGCGCTGATGCACGAGGCGAGGCTCTGGCCGGTGCTCAACAGCATCGAGCAGATCCGGGCCTTGGGCGCCGATCTGCCGGGCCATCCCTGCGCGGTGCAGTTTGACAGCGGGATGAACCGGCTGGGGCTGGAGCCCGCGGATCTGGCGCTTGCAGCCGTGGCGCTTGAGCCGCTGCACCCGAAACTGGTGCTGAGCCATCTGGCCTGTGCGGGCCCGACCGACCATCCGATGAACGCCGCACAGCGCGACACCTTCACCGCCATGGCGCTTGCCCTGCCGGGCCTGGCCCGCAGCCTGTCTGCCACTGGCGGCATCCTTTTGGGCGCGCCCTACCATTTTGAGATGACGCGCCCCGGCATCGGGCTCTTCGGCGGTCTGCCCTTTGCGGGCGCCGCACCCGTGGTGCATCTGTCGCTGCCGGTGATCCAGACGCGCAGCGTGGAGCCGGGCGAGGCTGTGGGCTATGGCGCGGCCTGGCAGCCGGCGCGGCCCTCGCGGATTGCGACGCTCTCGGCCGGCTATGCCGATGGTCTGATCCGCGCGATGGGCGACGCGCCCGCGGACCGGGCGGTAAAGGTCTTTGCCGGCGACATCGCCTGCCCGGTGGTCGGCCGCGTCTCGATGGATCTGCTGACCGTGGATGTGACCGACCTGCCCGAACCGCCCGAGACGCTCGACATTCTTTGTGCCCATCAGGGCATCGACGCGCTGGGCGCGGCCGCAAACACCATCGGATATGAAATCCTCACCAGCCTTGGCAGCCGCTATGTGCGCCTCTACAAGGGCGGCGAGGGGAGCTGAGCGTGCCGGCACTTGCGACGATCCAGGATTTTCTCGCCGCGATTGGGCGCGCGGTCATCGGGCTGGCCCAGGCGACCGGCGCGCTGGCGCTCTTTGCCGCCCAGGCGGTGCTCAATATTGTAACGCCCCCCTTTTTCCCGGGCGAGTTTGCGCGGCAGCTCATGCGCATCGGCTATTTCTCGCTTCCCGTGGTCGGGCTGACGGCGCTGTTCACCGGGGGGGCCCTGGCGCTGCAGATCTATTCGGGGGGCTCGCGCTTCAATGCCGAATCCGTGGTGCCAACGATTGTGGCCATTGGCGTGGTGCGCGAGCTTGGCCCGGTGCTCTGCGGGCTGATGGTTGCGGGGCGGGTCGGTGCCTCGATCGCGGCCGAGCTCGGCTCGATGCGGGTGACCGAGCAGATCGATGCGCTGGTCACCCTCTCGACCTCGCCGATGAAGTTTCTCATCGCCCCGCGGGTGCTGGCCGGCACGCTGGCCCTGCCGGTGCTGACCGCCGTTGCGGACACAATCGGCGTGCTGGGCGGCTATCTGGTCGGCACCGGACGGCTGGGCATCAGCCCGGGCAACTATATCCAGAACACCGTCGATTTTCTGACCCTGGGCGACATCACCTCCAGCCTCGTCAAAGGGGCGGTGTTCGGCTTCATCATCTCGGTGGTCGGCTGCTATCAGGGCTTCAATTCGGGCCGCGGTGCCCAGGGCGTGGCCCAAGCCACCCGCAATGCGGTCGTCTCGGCCTCGATCCTGATCCTGGCGGCGAACTACCTGCTGACCGAAGTGTTCTTTTCGGCATGAGAAAGACGTGAGCGGGATGAGCGCGCAGCCCAAGATCCTGATGCAGGGCGTGGCCAAGGCCTTCGGGCCCAAAAAGGTGCTGCGCGGCGTCGATCTTGCGGTGGGCAAGGGCGAGAGCTGCGTGATCATCGGCGGCTCGGGCACCGGCAAATCGGTGACGCTGAAATGCATCATCGGGCTGGTGCGCCCCGATGGCGGCCGGATCGAGGTGGACGGAGAGGCGCTGACCGGCCGCACGCGCCCCGGCTTTCTGCGCCATTTCGGGATGCTCTTTCAGGGCGGCGCGCTTTTTGACAGCCTCAGCGTTTGGGAAAACGTCGCCTTCCGGTTTCGCCATGGCGCGGACCGTCTGCCGCGGGCCAAGGCGCGGGATCTGGCCATCGACAAGCTGCGCCGGGTGGGGCTGGAGGCCGACACGGCCGATCTTTTCCCCGCCGAGCTCTCAGGCGGCATGCAAAAGCGCGTGGGGCTTGCGCGGGCCATCGCGACCGATCCCGACGTCATCTTTTTTGACGAGCCGACCACCGGGCTCGACCCGATCATGGCCGATGTGATCAACGATCTGATCCGCGAGATTGTGGTGGAGATGGGCGCGACCGCCATGACCATCACCCATGACATGAGCTCGGTGCGCAAGATCGCCGACCGGGTCGCCATGCTGCATGAGGGCGTCATCCAATGGTCGGGCCCGGTGAGCGAGATCGACGCCTCGGGCAACCCCTATGTGCACCAGTTCGTCAATGGCCTGCCCGAAGGCCCGATCGCGGCGATCCGCTAGCCGGCTATCCCCGGCGGCGGCCGACCAGCACCAGCCCGCCCATTGCCGCCAGCGCCATCCAGATCGTGGCCGGCAGCGGGATGACCGTGGCGGGATCGCCGGGTTTGGAGATTGCATACTCGCCGCTTGCCACCAGCTCGCCGAACATCCCGCCCGGGGTGGTGAAAATCGCATAGAGCGGCGGAATCACGCCGGGATCGACCGAATCCTCCAGATCGAGCACGCATTCGCCGATCCCACAGATCGCGGTTGCCACACTGTTGGTGACAATGCCCGACGTGCCGCCGACCCCGCGAATGTCATTGGCCAGCGCATCATAGACCGGGGCGGCATTGCCCATGCCCAGCGTGTCGAAGGTGATGCCATTGACGGTCAGCGAAAAGGCGCTGATCACCCCGCCCGCATCATCGGCGGTGAAACTTCCCACCGCGCCGCCAAGCGCAATGTCGAACGGCATCGGCACGGCAAATGCGGGGGATGCCGCGCCAAAGGCACAAAAAACGGCGGCGGCAGCGGCAAGACGGCGTGTACGGAAGCGGCGCATCGGTCGACCTCTCACTCCAAACCCACATGCCACTCTAGACGAATTGGCACGATTCGTGCAACGCAGCGGATGTGATGCACGGCCCCTCCACCCCTCGCCCAGACCGGCGCCCAGACCGGCGCCCAGACCAGCGCCGAGCCGACGCGCGCCCCGACCAGCACCGTTCGGATCCGCCGCAGGTCGGGCTTCACGCGGCAAAACCGCGCCTGTGGCACCTGCCGGTCGCGCTGAACCTCATGCTTTTGGCGCTTTACCCGCTGGCCTGGTGGGCGCCTCTGGCCCGCGCAGGCTTCATGCCGATCTTTGGCGGGGAGGAGATCTCGATCCTGACCGGCATCGCGGCGCTGTGGGAGACCGACATTTTTCTCTGCGCCATCGTGCTGCTCTTTGCCGTGATCGCACCCTATGCCAAGACCCTGGCGCTCTCGGCCCTGCATCTGGGCTATGCCGGGCATCGCATCCTGCCGGCGATCAAGCTGTTCGGGCGGCTGTCGATGGC
The DNA here is from genome assembly GCA_038521775.1 of Pseudomonadota bacterium. Classification (GTDB taxonomy): domain Bacteria; phylum Pseudomonadota; class Alphaproteobacteria; order Rhodobacterales; family Rhodobacteraceae; genus J013. Next base: position 6,209 of record JBCBKN010000021.1, read on the forward strand.
CGATGTCTTCCTGATCGCCTTTTATGTGGTGCTGGTGAAGGGCGTGGGCGTGGGCTATGTCGAAATTGCCTGGGGGCTTTATCTCTTCACCTGCCTGGTGCTTGCCTCGCTGCTGCTTGCCTGGAAAGCAGAGGCGTCGAGGGGCTAGATCTTGTGCTTCGTGCGCAATCCGCTACACCATGCATATGGCCAGAAGCACGACCCAGTATGTCTGCAACGCCTGCGGCGCGGTTCACAAGAAATGGGCCGGGCGCTGCGATGCCTGCGGGGCCTGGAACAGCATCGCCGAGGAGGCCGCGCTGTCGACCGGGCCCGGCGCCAAAAGCCTGGGCGCCAAGCGCGGCAAGGGCATGACGCTGACCGCATTGTCGGAGGCCGAACCGCCGCTGCCTCGGAGCCGGTCGGGCATCGGCGAGCTTGACCGGGTGCTGGGCGGCGGGCTGGTGCCCGGCTCGGCCATTCTGGTCGGCGGCGACCCGGGCATCGGCAAATCCACGCTTCTGCTGCAGGCCGCGGCGGCGTTTGCAAATGCCGGGCTGGCCGCGATTTACGTGTCGGGCGAGGAGGCAGCCGCCCAGGTGCGGATGCGCGCCCAGCGCCTGGGGCTCGACACAGCACCGGTGCGGCTGGCCGCCGAAACGGCGCTGCGCGACATCCTCACCACGCTCGATGCCGAGCGTCCCGGCCTTGCCATCATCGACAGTGTGCAGACCGTCTGGGCCGACACGGTCGAAAGCGCGCCGGGCTCGGTGGCCCAGGTGCGCGCTGCCGCGCATGAGCTGACAAGTTTTGCCAAGCGGCGCGGTGTGTCGGTGGTGCTGGTGGGCCATGTGACCAAGGACGGGCAGATCGCCGGGCCACGGGTCATCGAGCATATGGTCGACACGGTGCTCTATTTCGAGGGCGAGCGGGGGCATCAGTTCCGCATCCTGCGCTCGGTCAAGAACCGCTTCGGTCCGGCCGACGAGATCGGCGTTTTCGAGATGACCGGGCTGGGCCTGGCCGAAGTGGCCAACCCCTCGGCGCTGTTTCTGGCCGAGCGCGACCGGCCGGCCTCCGGCTCGGTGGTGTTTGCCGGCATCGAGGGCACGCGGCCGGTGCTTTGCGAAATCCAGGCGCTGGTCGCCCCCTCGGGCCTGGCCACCCCGCGCCGCACGGTCGTGGGCTGGGATGCGGGGCGCCTTGCCATGATCCTTGCGGTGCTGGAGGCGCGCTGCGGGCTGGGGTTTGCGGGCATGGAGGTCTATCTCAATGTCGCGGGCGGGCTGCGGGTCAGCGAGCCGGCCGCCGATCTGGCCGTGGCCGCCGCCATCCTCTCGGCACGCCAGGACCAGGCCTTGCCGGTGGACGCTGTGGTTTTCGGTGAAATCTCGCTTTCCGGCGCCCTGCGGCCTGTGGCACAAACCGATGCACGGCTGCGCGAGGCCGCAAAGCTTGGCTTTTCGCAGGCCATTGCACCTTCGCAGGTGAAGAAGTCCGCGGAATCTGGCATCAGTGTGAGCCGAATCGGGGACCTCGCCGGCTTCGTTGAGCACGTGTTCGGCGCGATAGGATAACACAGGGGAAAGACCCGCATGGAAGGTTTCACCATTGCCGACGGTGTTGCGGCGGGCATTGTGCTCATCTCCGCCGTTCTGGCCTATTCGCGCGGCTTCGTCCGCGAAATCACGGCCATCCTGGGCTGGATCGGCGCGGCCGTCGCGGCGTTTTACTTTGCCCCGCAGGCGAAGCCGCTGATCCTGGAAATCCCCTATCTGCGTGATGTGATCGCCACCTCCTGCCAGCTGCAGATCCTGGCGGCCTTCGCGGCCGTGTTCGCGGTCGCGCTTGTGGTGCTCTCGATCTTCACGCCGCTTTTTGCCGCGGCGGTGCAGGACAGTGCGCTGGGCCCGCTGGACCGCGGCGCGGGCTTTCTCTTCGGCGCGGCCCGCGGTGTGCTGCTGATCGTGGTCGCGCTGATCGTCTATCAGACCATGGGGCTGGCGCTGGCCGAGGTCGACGATTCGCGCACCATCACCCTGCTTGCCGATACGCGCGACCAGCTGCGCGACCAGATCCCGACCGAAATGCCGGCCTGGATCGAGACCCGCTACAACCAGCTTCTGGGCGCCGATTGCGCGCCGACCACCACGGCCGACCCCACCACCCCGCCGGTCGCACCCGAAGCCCCGGCCGCACCCGAAGCCCCCGAAGCCCCCGAAGCCCCGGAGACCGACGAGGTGCCCACGCAATGAACGGTGGACCGGAGCCGTGCTCCGGCACACCCTTTGACGATGACAAGCTGCGCGAGGAATGCGGTGTCTTCGGCGTGATCGGCGTGGAGGATGCGGCGACCTTTGCCGCCCTCGGTCTGCATGCGCTTCAGCATCGCGGGCAGGAGGCCGGCGGCATCGTCAGCTGGGCGCCGGAAAGCGGCTTCAACCTGGTCCGCCGCATGGGCTATGTGCGCGACAATTTCACCGATCCCCGGGTGATCGCCGAATTGCCCGGCCGGCTGGCGATGGGCCATGTGCGCTACTCGACCTCGGGTGACAAGGGCAAGACCGCAATCCGCGATGTGCAGCCGCTTTTTGCCGAGTTCGCCATGGGCGGCTGTGCCATCGCCCATAACGGCAATCTGACCAATGCCGAGGCGCTCAAGCGCGAGCTGATCGACCGCGGCTCGATCTTCCAATCCTCCTCCGACACCGAATGCATCATCCATCTGATGGCCCGCTCGATCCACCGCGCGATCCCCGAGCGGATGAAGGACGCGCTGCGCCATGTCGAAGGCGCTTTTTCGGTCATCGCCATGACCCGCTCGAAGCTGATCGGGGTGCGCGACCCGCGCGGCGTGCGGCCGCTAGTTCTGGGCCGGGTGGGCAAGGGCTGGGCGCTCTGCTCAGAAACCTGCGCGCTCGACATCATCGGCGCGGAATATGTGCGCGACATCGAACCGGGCGAGATGGTGATCGTCACCGAGGATGGGGTGGAGAGCCTCTATCCCTTCGAGCCGCGCCCGCACCGGTTCTGCGTGTTCGAATATGTCTATTTCTCGCGCCCCGACAGCGTGATCGGCGGCCGGTCCGTCTATGACACACGGCGGCGCATCGGCATTGAGCTGGCCCGCGAGGCGCCCGTCGAGGCAGATCTGGTCTGCCCCGTGCCCGACAGCGGCACCCCCGCGGCCATCGGCTTTGCCCAGGAAAGCGGGATCCCGTTCTCGATGGGCATTATCCGCAACCAATATGTCGGACGCACCTTCATCGAGCCCACGGCCGAGATCCGCAATATGGGGGTGCGCCTCAAGCTCAACGTCAATCGCGCGATCATCCAGGGCAAACGTATCGTGCTGGTCGATGACAGCGTGGTGCGCGGCACGACCTCGACCAAGATCCGCGACATGGTGCTGGATGCAGGCGCGGCCGAGGTGCATTTCCGCATCGCCTCGCCGCCCACTGCCTGGCCCTGTTTTTACGGGGTCGACACGCCCGAGCGCGAAAAGCTGCTGGCCGCCAAGATGACCGAGGCCGAAATGGGCGCGCATCTGGGCGTCGACAGCCTGCGGTTCGTCTCGCTCGACGGGCTTTACCGCGCCTGCGGGCTGGAGCGCCGCAACCCCGCCGCGCCGCAATTCTGCGATGCCTGTTTTTCGGGACAGTATCCTGTCGAGCCCTCCGACGCGCTGGCCGAGGGGCGCCTTGAGCTCAAAGCGCCGGAACTGGTCCCGCCCGGGGAATGAGGGAGAGCGATCTCTACGCCTCGGTGAAGGCATATCTGGAGCGCCAGGGCTACACGGTCAAAGCCGAGATCGGCCCCTGCGATGTGCTGGCCCGGCGCGGCGAGGAGCCGCCCGTGATCGTCGAGCTCAAATTGCGGGTTTCGCTTGCGCTGATCCATCAGGCCACGGCGCGCCAGTCGCTGTTCGATCATGTCTATATCGCTGTGCCCGAAAGCCCCGCCGCGCGCTCACGCGACACGCATCGGCTGTGCCGGAGGCTGGGACTGGGGCTCATGACCATCGCCTCCGATGTCGTGACGGCCTGGCTCGACCCCGGCCCCTATGCGCCCCGCAAGCGTGCAGCGGCCGCGGGCCGGCTTTTGCGCGAGTTCGACCGGCGGGTCGGCGATCCCAATCTGGGCGGCAGCCAGGGCCCGCGCATGACCGCCTATCGCCAGGCCGCGCTGCGCTGTGCGGGGCATCTGGCCGCCGAAGGTCCCACGGCCGGGCGCGCGGTCGCCTCGGCGACAGGTGTCGCGCGGGCCACCGAAATCATGCGCGACGATCACTATGGCTGGTTCGAACGCGTCGCGCGCGGGGTCTATGCCCTCACCCCGCGCGGCGCGGCCGCTTTGGACGCGCAAGCGGTGCCTTCCCCGGCCGGGGAAGTTCCCGCTGGCAACCGCGCCGACACTGCGATACCCCGCGCGCCATGACGGCAGATGACATCCCGCCCCGCTGCGCCCTTGTCACCGGCGCGTCGCGCGGGCTTGGCTATGCCACAGCGCTGGCGCTGGGCAGCTGTGGCTGGCAGGTGATCGCGCTGGCCCGCACGGTGGGCGGGTTAGAAGAGCTCGACGATGCCATCCGCAGCAACGGCGGCCCGCAGGCCACGCTGGTGCCCGCCGATCTGACCAACACCGACGCCCTGCCCCGCCTTGGCCTGGCAATTCATGAGCGTTGGGGGCGGCTCGATCTGATGGTGCATTGCGCAGCCCATGCCCCGCCCCTGGCCCCGGCCCCGCATATTGCCGAAAAGGACGCAGATCGCGCCTGGCAGGTGAACGCCCAGGCCACGCAGCGGCTCATCGTGATGGCCGATCCGCTGCTGCGGGCCGCGCCGGCCGGGCTGGCGGTTTTCTGCGACGATCCCGCCTCGGGCAAGTTCTGGGGCGCCTATACCGCCTCAAAGGCGGCAGCGCGCGCATTGGTGGCCGCCTATCGCGAAGAGACGCAGCGCACCGGGCCCCGCGTGCTCAGCCACATGCCGCCGCCGATGCCCACTGCCCTTCGGGCAAGGTTCTTTCCCGGCGAGGATCGGGCCGGCCTCACCCCCTGTGCCGAGGCCGCGCAGGCGCTGCTGACGGCGGCCGGGCTGTGACCCGCGCCCGGGGCCTCACCCGCCTTGCTTGGTGGCATAGGGGTTGTCGCCGGCGCGAAAGCTCAGGCGCAGCGGCGTGCCCATCAGGCCAAATGTCTCGCGCAGCCCATTGACCAGATAGCGGCGATAGCTGTCGGGCATATCGGCCGCGCGGGGCGTGAAAATCACAAATTCCGGCGGCCGCGCCTTGACCTGGGTGATATAGCGCAGGCGGATCCGTCGCCCGCCCGGGGCCGGCGGCGGGTGGGCGGCCACCGCATCGGCAAGCCAGCGGTTGAGCGGCCCGGTGCCAATGCGGCGGTTCCAGACCTCATGCGCCGCAACGATCGCCGCATGCAGGCGCGCCATCCCCTGCCCAGTGAGGGCCGACAGAAACACGATCGGCACGCCGCGCAGCTGCGGCAGCAGGCGTTCGGCATCCGCGGTCAGCTTGGCCATGCGCGCCTGGCGCTGCGCCTCCAGATCCCATTTGCTGATCGCAAAGACCACGGCCCGCCCCTCGCGCTCGGCCAGATCGGCGAGCCGCAGATCCTGGGTCTCGAACGGCGTTGCGGCATCCATGACCAGCACGGTGACCTCGGCAAAGCGGATCGCGCGCAGCCCGTCGGCGACCGAGAGCTTTTCAAGCTTGTCCTGCACCCGGGCCTTCTTGCGCATGCCGGCCGTGTCGAACAGGCGCATCGGCACGCCGTTCCAATCCAGATCCACGGCAATCGCGTCGCGGGTGATCCCCGCCTCGGGCCCGGTGAGCAGCCGCTCCTCGCCCAGAACGGCATTGACCAGCGTCGATTTGCCGGCATTGGGCCGGCCGAGCACCGCGATGCGCAACGGACGCTCGGCTGTGACAGCGGCCTCGTCAGCATCGTCGGTAGCGCCGGGATTTTCGGGATCGCCGGGATCAGTCGTGGGGCCGAGGGCAGGCTCCGGCACGGGCCGCCCCGATGCCAGGGCTGGCCGCACCGATGCCAGGACTGGCCCCAGCGCGTGGCGCAGTTCGTCAAACCCCTCGCCATGCTCGGCCGACACCGCGATCACTTCGCCCAGCCCAAGCGCGTAGGCGTCGAGCACGCCGGCCTCGCCGGCCCGCCCCTCGGCCTTGTTGGCCAGAACGAGCACCGGCTTGCCCGCCCGGCGCAGCATATCGGCAAGCTGCTGATCGAGCGGCGTGATGCCGGCGCGCGCATCCACGACAAAAAGGCAGATATCGGCCTCATGCATCGCGCGTTCGCTGAGCGCCCGCATCCGCGCCGGCAGGCTGTCATCGCGCGCCTCTTCCAGCCCGGCCGTGTCGACGATGTCAAAGCGCAGATCGCCCAGTCGCCCCGCGCCGTCGCGCAGATCCCGGGTCACCCCCGGGCGGTCATCGGTGATGGCAAGCTTGCGCCCGACAAGCCGGTTGAACAGCGTCGACTTGCCGACATTGGGCCGGCCGAGAATGGCGATGCGGGCCATGCGCGGCGCGCCGGCTATTGCAGCGCGACGAGCGAGCCGTCGGTGAGCAGGATGAAAATCCGGCCATCTGCAATTGCAGGCGGCAGATAGCTGCCCGATGGCAGGTTAAGCCGTCCGGTCTCCACGCCGGTTTCGGGATCGAAGCTTATCAGCTCGCCTTCGGTCGAGATCAGGATAAGCCGCCCCCCGGCCAAAAGCGGGCCGCCATAACCGATGGTGCCCTCGCGGTCCTCGGGGTCGGTGAATTCGTCGAGCTGCGTGGCCCAGATGCGGGCGCCGGTTGCAGCGTCGAGCCGCAAAAGCTCGGCCTTGTCGGAGATCACAAAAAGGCTGCCGCCGGCCGGCACCACGGGGTTGATCGTGCCGTCATTGACCGTCCAGTTGCGCTGTCCCGTCCGCCGGTCGATCGAGACGAGCCGGCCCGACTGGTTGGCCACATAGATGACGTCGCCATCGATCACCGGGTCGCCGGTGATGTCGCCGATATCCGAGCGCGCCAAGCCGCGGCGCCCGCCCGAGAGCGCGCTCGACCAGAGCCTGCGGCCCGAAAAGGCAACCACCGCCGTCACCTCGCCCGAGGCAAAGGGCAAAACGGCCACCACATCGTCAAGCGCGGGGCTTGCACCGCCCAACAGGCCCGTGGTGCCGACAGCGCCCTGAAGGCGCCAAATGATCTCGCCGGTCTCAACGCGCAGCGCAAAGGCCCGATCGTCCCGCGTGACCAGGATCATGCGGCCGTTCGAGACGACGGGTGCCGCGCGGACCGGGCCGCCGACATTGACCCGCCAGAGGATCTCGCCCGTCGTCGCGCTCAGCGCCAGCGCCTCGCCAAAGCCGGTGGTCACAAAGACACGGTCGCCCTCGACGACCACGCCGCCACCGAACCCGTCGCGGCCGTCTTCGCCCTCGCGCCCGACAAAGCTCTCCCAGATCGGGCTGCCGGCGGTCGAGACGGCATGCACGGTCGCGGCGGCATCGATGAAAAAGATCCGCCCGGCCGAGACCACCGGCCCCGATGTGAGCAGCGCCCGGCTGCTGTTGCCCGCGCCCAGATTGAGCCGCCAGAGCTGGGAAAGCCCGCCGGGCAGCGCGGCGTGCGGCGCATAGCGGGTGGGCAGAGCATTGGGATGGGTCCAGTCGCTGACCGATACCGGATCGGGCAGCAGCAGCGGCCGCTGGCTGGCCGTCGCCTGCACTGCCTCCAAGGGCGGGCGCACCGGCACACGTTCCCCGGGCAGGATCTCATCGTCTTCGCCGAAAATGCCGCAGCCGGTCACGGCAAGCGCCAACAGGGCGGCGAGGATGTTGCGCCTTGCTGGATGCGGCCTGGGCGGATGCGATACGGCGGGATGCGACATGGCGGGATGCGATTTGGCACGATGCGAACTGGCCAGATGCGATATGGCCGGATGCGATATGGCCAAATGAGATATGGCGCGTCGAAGTTGGGCCATCATCCGTCCTCACCCGGGTCGGTGGTCTCGCCGGGCTCGACTGCCGGGTCCACCGCAGGGTCCACTGGGGTGTCCTCTTCGGGGTCGGGTGTAATCTCGTCGACCGGGGCTGCGTCGGGATCCGCATCCGGTGCCGTCTGGGGTGTCGCCGCGTCGGGCGCGGGATCCTGCGTGGCGCTCGGCAGCAGCACCGGGGTTTCGGCCGCGCCCAGTCCGATGGCAACCAGCAGTGTCTGGGCCCGCGTCCGCAGGTCAACCGAAGCGCCGGGATCGGCCAGGATCGCGAAGAGATCCTCCCGCGCGGCATCCAGTTCGCCCAGCTCGATCTGGGCAATCGCCCGCTGCTCCAGCCCCAGGGGCCCGAAGGGTGCTTCAGGCCGCACCAGCGGCTCGATAAGCTCCAGGCGCTCGGCCACCGGCCGACCCGGGCGCAGCGCCAGCAGCCGCAGACGTGCCATATCGGCATAGATCTCGTCGGTCTCGGGCGCGTCGATCAAGGCGCGAAGGCTGGCCTCCGCCGCATCGGTCTGTCCCGCTTCGGCCCGGGCGGTCGCAAGCGCAAGCGCCAGTGGAAGCTGGGCCGGAAACCCGTCCTCCTCAAGCGCCTCCAACGCAGCGATCCGCGCCTCGGGCTCGTCGACCGACATTGCCGCGCGCAGCGCGTCGCCCGCCTGCTGGCGCGCGGTCTCGGCCTGCGCGTCACGCCATTCGTAAAAGGCCGAGGCGGCCACCACCAGAACCAGCACCGCAATGACATAAGGGCCCCAGCGTCGTGCCAGCGAAAACAGCCGATCGCGCCGAAGCTCCTCGGACACTTCCTCGACAAAACTGTCTGTCTGGCTCACCCCTGGCCCCCCGCCGCAGGCTGTTTTTCGGGCCGCGAACCTAGCCTGCAAGAGGCCGAAATGCCAAGGGTCAATCGGCTGGAAAGGCCGATGGGTGTTCAATACCTGCCGACAACGCGAAAAGACACGCTCGCAACGCCCAGACAGGCGGCCGCGCAGGACCCGGCCCAGCACACGGCGCAGGACACGGCGCAGGACACGACGATGTCACTGAAAATTTTGACTACGCGAGTGAACTGACGTTTTACAAATTTCGTAAGTTGACGTAATGGAGAGGTCGAGGCGCCTTGATCGTTGCGCCGCCCCGGCCCATCTGCGGATGACAGACGGGGGAGAGAGGCAAGAATGCGGCTGGTACCGATTATCACGGCGCTGCTCATCGCGGCGGGGCTCACGGCATGGATCCTTGGCGGTGGAGGGGTCGCCGCAACCGAGGTCACAAAACTCGCCAGCGTCGAAGAGGCCGCGCCCCCGGTCGATGTGGTCGCCTATCGCTCCGAAGAGCGGCTGATCGACAATGCGCTGATCCTGCGCGGGCGCACCGAGGCGTTCCGCAAGGTCGAGGTGAAAAGCGAGATCACCGGGCTTGTTGTGTCAGAACCGCTGCGGTCCGGCGCGCGGGTCTCCAAGGGCGATCTTTTGTGTCGCATCGACGCGGGCGAGCGGCTGGTCGAGCTTGAGGAAAAGCGCGCCTGCTGCTTGAGGCCGAGGCGCGGGATGCCGCCGCCAGCCAGCTCTCCGAACGGGGCTTTACCTCCGAAACCGCGGCCATGACCTCGCGCGCCTCGCTCGAAACCGCGCGCACCGCCGTGCACCGCGCCGAGCTTGAGCTGGAACGGCTGAACATCACGGCCCCCTTTGACGGGCTGCTCGAAACCGATGCGGCCGAACTCGGCACGCTGCTGCAGCCGGGTGCGGCCTGCGCGACGGTCATCTCGCTGACCCCGATCAAGCTGGTGGGCTATGCAAGCGAGCTGCAGGTCGGCCGGATCGAGGTTGGCAGCCGGGCCGGCGCGCGCCTGCCCGACGGGACCGAGGTGGCCGGCATGGTCAGCTTCGTGTCACGCTCGGCCGATGAACTGACCCGCACCTTCCGGGTTGAGATCACTGTGCCCAACGATGACGGCTCGATCCGGGATGGCCTGACCTCGGAAATCCTCGTCGCGCTCGATGGCGATAAGGGCCATCTGCTGCCCCATTCGGCGCTGACGCTTGACGATTCCGGCCGGCTTGGCGTGCGCATCTCGCAAGAGGGTGTGGCGCGCTTTCGCCCCGTCACCGTTCTGCGCGATACGGCCGAGGGCATCTGGGTTGCGGGATTGGAGGCCAGCGTCAACGTGATCGTCGTCGGTCAGGAATTCGTGGTCGATGGCCGCGCCGTCACTGTGACCTTTGCCAAACGGAGCGACCTGCAATGATCGGAATGGTTGACTGGGCCACAGCGCGGGCCCGCATGATCGTGGCCTTCGTGCTGCTTTCGCTCGGCGCGGGCATCCTGGCCTATGTGGGCCTGCCTAAGGAGGGCGAGCCGGACATCGATGTGCCGGCGCTGTTTGTGCGGGTCGCCTTTTCGGGCATCTCGGCGGAGGATTCCGAAAAGCTTCTGGTCCAGCCGCTGGAAAACGAGCTGCGCGACGTCGACGGGCTCGACACGCTCACGGCCACGGCGGCCGAGGGTTTCGCGGTCATCGTGATGGAGTTCGAATTCGGCTGGGACAAGGCCGCGACCATTGCCGATGTGCGCGCGCGGGTCGACCAGGCCCGGGCCGAGTTTCCCGACGGCGCGGATGAGCCGACCATCGACGAGATCAATTTCTCCGAATTCCCGATCCTTGTGATCTCGCTCTCCGGCGGCATACCCGAACGCACCCTGCTGCATCTGGCCAAGGACATGCAGGACGCGATCCAATCGCTGCCGCAGGTGCTGGAGGCGGGGCTGGCGGGGCATCGCGACGAGATGCTCGAGGTCATCATCGATCCGCTGCGGCTGGAGGCCTATAACGTCACGGCCGATGAGCTGCTGCGCATCGTGATCAACAACAACCAGCTTGTTGCAGCGGGCGAGATCAAGACCGGGACCGGCGCCTATTCCATCAAGATCCCCTCGAGCTTTGACAATCCGCGCGATGTCTATGACCTGCCGATCAAGGTGAATGGCGACCGGGTGGTGCGGCTGGGCGAGCTGGCCGACATTCGTCTGACCTTCGAGGACCCGCTGGGCACGGCGCGCTTCAATGGCGAGCCGACGATTGCGCTGCAAATCGTCAAGCGCAAGGGCGAGAACCTCATCCAGACGGTTGCATCGGTGAAAGAGACCGCCGAGGCGTTGCGCGCAAGCTGGCCGGCCGAACTGCAATCGGCGATCAATGTCGATTATTCGATGGATGACAGCACCCGCGTTCAGGGCATGGTCGACCAGCTCGAAGCCTCGGTCTTTACCGCCGTCGCCCTGGTGATGATCGTGGTGCTGGCGGCGCTCGGCTTCCGCTCCGCCCTGCTGGTGGGCTTTGCCATCCCCACATCCTTCCTGCTGAGCTTTGCGCTGATGGCGGTCTTCGGGATGACCATCTCGAACATCGTGATGTTCGGGCTGATCCTTGCGGTGGGCATGCTGGTCGATGGCGCCATCGTGGTCGTCGAATATGCCGACAAACGCATCACCGAAGGCGAGGGGCCGATGCGCGCCTTCGCCTCGGCGGCAAAACGCATGTTCTGGCCTATCGTCTCATCGACGGCGACGACGCTTTGTGCGTTTCTGCCAATGCTGTTCTGGCCGGGCATGCCGGGCGAGTTCATGGGCAACCTTCCCGTCACGCTGATCTTCGTGCTCTCGGCCTCGCTGGTCGTCGCGTTGCTCTACCTGCCGGTCATGGGCGGGGTGTCGGGCCGCATCAGCCGGCTGTTGGAGCGGATGTCCGAGCTCCTGCGCCGCGAGTTGCCCTGGCTGATCCGCGCCGCTTTGTTGGTGGCCTTTGCCGTTCTGACAGTGGGCTCGATCTATAGCCTTTTCACCGGCAATGCGCCTGCGCCGATCGCCGGGCTCGCCTTCCTGGTCTTTGCCTTCATGACCAGCGTCGCGGCAGGCTCACTGCGCCGTGTGGGCGGCCCGCAGGTGATCCACGCCGGCTATCGCCGCAGCCTCTTCGGCCGGTTCATTCATCTGGTGGCCGGCAACCCGATCATGCCCTTCGTCACGATCGGCGCGGCGGTCTTTGCGATGATGGCGACGTTCACCTATTTCGGCGCCAACAATAACGGCGTCGAGTTCTTCGTGAAAACCGAGCCCGAGCGTGCGGTGGCCTATGTGCGGGCCCGCGGCAATCTCAGCCTTGAGGAGAAGGACCGCCTGGTGCGGCTGGTGGAGCGTCGCATCATCGGCATCGAGGGGGTGGAATCGGTCTTCTCCTTCGCCGGTTCCGGCGGGCTCAACCAGAACCGCAACGGCGCCGGCACCCCGCTTGACGAGGTCGGGCAGGTGCAGATCGAGCTTGCCCCCTGGGGCACGCGGCGCCCTGGCGACACCATTCTGGCCGAGGTGCAGGCGGTGGTCGATGAGGTGCCGGGCATTTTCGTCGAGGTGCGTGAGCAGGCCCGCGGCCCCGCCCAGGGCAAGCCGCTGCATTTGCGGCTGACCTCGGATGACTGGACCGAGCTGCAAAGCGCGGCCTTGCAGGCGCGCAGCGTGCTTGAGACCACGCCAGGGCTGATCGATGTCGACGACACGATGCCCCTGCCCGGCATCGACTGGGAAATCTCGGTCGATGTCGAGGAGGCCGGGCGCTATGGCGCTGATGTGGCGGTCGTGGGGGCGATGATCCAGCTTGTCACCCGCGGCATTCTGCTCGACGGCATGCGCACCGACAGCTCGGATGAAGAGATCGACATCCGTGTGCGGTTTCCGCCCTCCGAACGGCTCCTGTCCACGCTCGACGATCTGCGGGTGCGCACCACGGTCGGGCTCGTTCCGCTCTCGGCCTTCATCGACCGCAAGGCGGTGCCGAAGCTTGCCGAGATCAACCGGTTTGACACCAAGCGCTATGTCGATGTGCGTGCCGATGTCGATGTTGGGCTCGTCAAGATCGTCGAACCGGATCGGGGGCCGCTGGCGATCCTGCGCGAGGCCGACCCGTCGACGGGCGACGCCACACTGCGCATTGGCGGTGGCGAGGATGCCTATACCCTGGTCACGCTTTTGGGCGAGACGTCGACCGATCAGCTGATAGCGGCGTTGGAAGACGGGTCGGTGCAGGTTGTGCCGGTCAACGCGAATGAGCGGATCGAGGTGATCACCGAGGCCTTGGCCGCCGCCGGGCTGCCCGCTGCGGTCAACTGGGAATGGACCGGCGACCGCGAAGAGCAGGAGGAGAGCCAGGCCTTCCTCGGCCAGGCCTTCTTGGGCGCGCTCGGCCTGATGTTCGTCATCCTGCTGGCGCAGTTCAACTCGGTCTACAACTCGATCCTGGTGCTCACGGCGGTGGTCATGTCGATCACCGGGGTGCTGATCGGCATGCTTGTGCTGGGCCAGACCTTCTCGATCATCATGACCGGCACCGGCATCGTCGCGCTGGCGGGGATTGTGGTGAACAACAACATTGTGCTCATCGACACCTATCAGGAATACCGCCGCCACATGCCGCATATCGAGGCGATTGTGCGTACGGCCGAGGCGCGGATCCGCCCGGTGCTGCTGACCACCATCACCACGATGGCCGGGCTGACCCCGATGATGCTGGGCGTCTCGGTGGATTTCGTCGGCCGTGGCTGGACCGTAGATGCCCCGACCGCGCTGTGGTGGAAGCAGCTTGCCACGGCGGTGGTCTGGGGGCTGGGTGTGGCCACGGTCCTCACGCTTGTGGTCACGCCGGCGGCCCTGGCCGCGCGGGTCTGGGTGACGGCGGGCGCGGGACGTGCCGTGGCGATGAGCACCTCTTCGGGTCGCAAGCGTCTGGCGCTGATGCGCGCGGCGCGCAAGGCCCCGGCCGAGGAGCTGATCTTCGACGATCCGCTGCGGCTGGAGAACCCGATCCGGCCGCTGCGCCGGCTGGACGCGGCCGAGTAAACTGGCCGGGAAGCGCGGCCGCGCACCATGTCCGATCTGCGCGATGGCTTCTGGACGCGCCCTCTTGCCGAGCTCACCGAGGCGGAGTGGGAGGCGCTCTGCGATGGCTGCGGAAAATGCTGCCTGATCAAGCTGGAGGATGAGGAGAGCGGCGCGCTGACCTACACCGATGTGGCGTGCCGCCTTTTCGACGATGCCACCTGCACCTGCGGCAACTATCCCCTGCGCCGCCAGCTCGTGCCGCAATGCGTCGTGCTGACCGCGCAGACCCTGGCCAGCGATGCGGCCTGGATGCCGGCGAGCTGCGCCTACCGCCTGCGCGCCGAGGGGCGCCCCCTGCCCGACTGGCACCCGCTGCTGGCCGGGCCCGACCGGATCCATGCGCTCGGCCACTCCATGCGCGACCGCACAACGCCCGAATGGGAGGTGGCCGAGGAGGATCTGGAGGATCACGCGATCGGCGATCTCTCCTGATCGCCTGAGCGCTGCGCGGTGACAAGGGTCGGGTGCGGACGGGGCAGATGCGCGGTGCGCTGGGGTGTCAGCGCGTGACGGCCTGCGCGTGGCGCAGCCAGACCTGCATCGGCTTTTCGGTCTCGGTTTTCTCGCCGAGATCCTGCCAGGCAAACTGCCCCAGCATTCCCGGCACCGGCACATAGCCGCGCTTGCGCCAGAACGGATCGAGCGGCCGATAGGCAGGGTCTCGCCGCGGGTGATCGGGCGGGCGCTGCACCGCGCAAAAGGCGCAGATCGGCCGGCCCAAAGCCGCGCCATGAGCCTCGCGCAAATCAAAGAAGACATGTCCGGCGCCCTGCCCGCGATACTGCGGCAGCAGCACCGATTCGCCCAGATAGAGCACATCTCGCGCCGCTATGCCCTGTGCGGCCAGCGGCTGGGCGAACTCCGGCGCATGGTCTTCCAGCGGCGCGGCGGTGGCCATGCCAACGATCGGCCCCTCCGGCCCGGCGCGCGCGGCGACCACGATGGCACCCGGGCTGTCGGCATAGGCCGCCAGATAGCGCGCCTCATAGGCCTCGGATCCGTCATAGAGATAGGGCCAGGCGCGGAACACATCGATCCGCAACCGGGCGAGA
>JBCBKN010000022.1:0-21145 GCA_038521775.1 Pseudomonadota bacterium
CCTTCAGGTCGCCGCGCGACCTGAAGGCCGAGGGCATCGCGGTCGCCGCCTATCATCCGGGCTGGGTGCGCACCGATATGGGTGGGGCCCAGGCCGCCATTGGCGTGGAGGAGAGCGCCGCGGGGCTGATTGCCCGGCTGGACGAGCTGACGCTCGACCGCAGCGGCGGGTTTTTCATGTGGGACGGGCCGGGCATCCCGTTCTGAGCCCCCGCGCGGGATCACCCCCACCGAGGGGGCGCCGCGGCCCCGCCCCGGCAAAGGATCAGCCCCTGCAACGATCAGCCCCGGGCCGGCCCCAGGCCGGCGAAGGCTCACCCCCGCGAAGGATCAGCCCCGGGCGGGCAAGGAGGGGCTGAAGGCCATCAGGCTGAGGATCTCGAACAAAAGCTGCCCCCCCGCCTGGGCGGTGTTGGTGGTGGCATCGTATTGCGGGGCGACCTCCACCAGATCGCCGCCCACGATATTGGCGCCCTTCATGCCGCGCAAGATGGCCTGGGCCTCGCGCGTGGTCAGACCGCCCACCTCGGGCGTGCCGGTGCCCGGGGCGAAGGCCGGGTCCAGACTGTCGATGTCAAAGCTCAGATAGCAGGGGCCGTCGCCGATCACCGCGCGGGCCTTGCCGATCACCGCCTCCAGACCCATCCGGTCGATCTCCTCGGCATGGATCACCGTCATGCCGCTTTCATAGGAGAACTCCCAGAGCCATTCCGACGCGCCGCGGATGCCGATCTGCACCGTGCGCGTGGGGTCGAGCACCCCGTCGAGCACCGCGGCCCGGAAGGGCGCGCCATGATGAAACCGCGTCAGATCATACTCGCCCGATGTGTCGCAATGCGCGTCGATATGGATCAGGCCGACCGGCGCCTCGCGCCCGACGCTGCGCAGGATCGGATGGGTAATGGAATGGTCCCCGCCCGCGGCCAGCGGCAGGCTGCCGGCCGCCAGGATGCGATCGACAAAGGCCTCGATATCGGCATGGCTCTCCTCAAGCTTAAAGCGCGAGGTAAAGGCCACATCGCCGATATCGGCCACGGCAAGCTGGTGCACCGGTGCGACCCCAAGCACGTGGTTATAGGGGCCGATCCGCTCGATCGCGCGCAGCGCGCGCGGGCCGAACCGGGTGCCGGGCCGGTTGGTCACGCCATTGTCCATCGGCACGCCAAAAAGCGCCACCTGCAGATCCCGCAACGCCTCGGGCGCGGCGGCAGGGGCGTTGAGCAGGGTGGGAATGCCGCCAAAGGGCGCCGCGCGCCGGCCGCCGGCAAAGATATGCTCGGCGATCTTGGAAAATGCCGGGTCGGTGACCTCGCCCGGTGCCGCGTTTTGGTATTTGGCGCGCAGGGCGTCGAGCTTTTCCGGGGTCCAGGTCACGGGGGCCGCCTCCTTCGCAGATCTCGTCTGGGTCGATCACAGCCCGATCCGCGGCAGGGCGCAAGGCCCCATCGCGCGGCCGCCGCGCCCCGGCCGGGGGCGCGGTAGATTTGCACCGTTCAGCAGCGCTGCTCTCAGGCCGCGCCGCGCGCGATCCGAAAGACCGCCCCTTCGCCCACCGACAGGAACCAGATCGCCCCGTCCGGCGCCTCGCGCACATCGCGCACGCGGCGGGTCTCGCCGCCCTTGATCGGGGTTTCGGCCCAGCCGGTTTCGCCCGGCATGCTGGGATCGAGCACCGCCATATAGTCGAATTTCAGGCTGCCTATCACATGCCGCCCGGCCCATTCGGGAAACATCGGGCCCGACAGGATGGCATGGCCCGATGGCGCGATCGAGGGGTCCCAGTAATGCACCGGCTGCTCCATGCCCGCCTTCTCGGTCCCCTCGCCGATGCGCAGGCCCGAATAATGCCGGCCATAGGAGATCACCGGCCAGCCATAATTCGCGCCCGGACGGATCAGATTGACCTCATCGCCGCCCCGCGCGCCATGGGCCGAGGTCCAAAGCTGGCCCTGCGCATCGAGCGCAAGGCCCTGCGGATTGCGATGCCCATAGCTCAGGATCTCGGGCAGCACCAGATCGGCCCGGCCCAGAAACGGGTTGTCCTGCGGGACCGAGCCGTCGCGGTTGAGCCGGATCAGCTTGCCGGCATGGCTGGCCAGATCCTGGGCCGTGGGCCGGTCGCCGCGATCGCCGGTGGTCAGCACCAGGCTGCCGTCGGGCATCTCAACCACCCGGCCGCCGAAATGCCGGCCGCCGCTGGTGCCCGGCGCCATTTCGAAGACCACCCGAAAATCCTCCAGCCGGTCGCCGGTTTCGGCCAGCCGCCCCACGCCCAGCGCCGTGCCGGCACCGCCGCGCTGGCGCTTTGCCCAGACCAGATAGACCGCGCGGGTGGCGGCGAAATCCCGCGGGACCATCACGTCGAAAAGCCCGCCCTGTCCGCGCGCGGCCACCTCGGGCACACCGGCGACCGGCACCGCCCGCCCGCCCTCGGCTGAAAAGCGCGACAGCCGGCCGTCCCGCTCGGTGACCAGAAAGCCGCCCCCGGGCAGGAAGGCCAGCGACCAGGGCTCATCAAGCCCGCCGGCCATCGGCGTGATCCGCGCACCCTCCGGCATTGCCCGGGCCGGCCGGCCGAGCAGGGGGGCGGCCAGCGCGGCCCCGCCCAGGGCGAGCGCCCCGCGGCGGGTGAGGTGCGGCCCCCCGGCCGGGCGCCACGGCGCGGCGGATGCGGTTCCGGTGGCGGTGGCAGCGGCTTCTGCGGGTGCGGCGGTGGCATGGCGATGTCGGTGATGCGGATGCTGGGTCATGGCAAGATCGCGGCGCGGCCGCCCTCCCTCATTTCGGTCCTGCCAGAAAGATTGTGCGGCACGGGCGCGGCGTCCAGAGCCCATCCGCTCAGGCCGATCAATTTACCAAATGCGCAGGCGGCAGGCAGAGCCGCTGCAACGCCGCGCATACGGGCAAAACACTCTGTGACTTTGCATTTTTCAGTTGCACATGCCTGAGCTTAAGGCTTGAGTTGCGTCAGGGCTGGGATGAGGGGTGCCGCGTGCCAATGGACGCAGCGACTGCGCAGGAACAGGCGCCGATCCTTGAGGTGTCGGATCTGAAGACCGTGTTTGCCACGCAGGACGGCGAGGTCCACGCGGTGAACAATGTGAGCTTTTCACTCCGCCCGGGCGAGCTTTTGGGCGTGGTCGGGGAAAGCGGCTCGGGCAAAAGCGTGACGATGATGTCGCTCCTGCGGCTGCTGCCGATGCCGCCGGCGCGGATCATGGCCGGCCGCGTGGCGCTTGACGGCACCGACCTGCTGACCCTGTCGGACGAGGCGCTGCGCGCGGTGCGCGGCGGGTCCGTCGGGTTTGTCTTTCAGGACCCGATGACCTCGCTCAACCCGGTCTTGACCGTGGGTTATCAGCTCACCGAACCGCTGCGCGTCCATATGGGCCTGTCGAAAAAGGCAGCCCTTGCCCGCGCGGCCGAGCTTCTGGCGCTGGTGGGCATTCCGCAGCCCGCCGCCCGGCTCGACGATTTTCCCCACCAGTTTTCGGGCGGCATGCGCCAGCGGGTGATGATCGCCATTGCCCTGGCCTGCGATCCCAAACTCTTGATCGCCGATGAGCCGACCACCGCGCTCGATGTCACGATCCAGGCCCAGATCCTCGATCTGGTCAAGAAACTGCGCGAAGAGATCGGCATGGCGATCATCTGGGTCACCCATGATCTGGGCGTGGTGGCCGGGATCGCCGATCGGGTGATGGTGATGTATGGTGGCCAGATCGTCGAAATGGCGCCGGTCGACCAGCTTTTTACCGATCCGCGCCACCCCTACACACGGGCGCTGCTGCAAACCCTGCCCTCGGGCGAAACCGGGCGCGACGCGCGGCTGCGCTCGATCCCCGGCCAGCCGCCCATCGTTGCCAAAGCGCCCAGCAGCTGCCCCTTCGCGCCGCGCTGCACCCATGTGATGGAGCGCTGCGGAGAGGCGAACCCCGCCCTGACCGAGGCCGCCCAGGGCCATGGCGTCGCCTGCTGGTGGGACGCGCCGACCGGGGGCCTGCGGGCGGGGAGTTCGACATGACCGACGCGCCCACCCTTGAAAAACCCGGCCCGGAGGGGCCTGCCACCCGCACCGACGCGCCCTTGGTCCGCGTCGAGGGGCTGTCGAAGCATTTCCCGATCTATGCCGGGCTTTTCCGGCGCCAGGTCGGGGTGATCTCGGCGGTCGATGAGCTCACCTTCGACATCGCCCGCGGCGAAACGCTGGGGCTGGTCGGCGAATCCGGCTGCGGCAAATCCACCGCCGGGCGCACGATCCTGCGGCTTTACGAGGCGACCGCGGGGCGCATCCTCTTTGAAGGCAAGGACATCGCCCAGCTTTCGGGCGAGGCGCTGCGCCGCATGCGCCCGCGCATGCAGATGATCTTTCAGGACCCCCAGGCCTGTCTGAACCCGCGCATGACCGTGGGCTCGATCATTTCCGAGCCGCTCGATGAGCAGGGCAGCATGAGCCGGGCGGAAAAGCGCGACAAGGTCGCGGCCCTTCTCGATGCGGTCAACATGAACCCCGCCTTTGCCAGCCGCTATCCGCATGAATTCTCGGGCGGGCAGCGGCAGCGCATCGGCATTGCCCGGGCGCTGGCGCTCGACCCCGCCTTCATCGTCTGCGACGAGCCCATCGCGGCGCTCGACGTCTCGATTCAGGCCCAGGTGGTGAACCTGCTGGAGGATCTGCAGGACAAGCTGGGCCTGACCTATCTCTTCATCAGCCATGATCTCTCGATGGTCCGGCATATCGCCGACCGCGTGGCGGTGATGTATCTGGGCCGGATGGTCGAGCTGGGGCCGCGCGATGCGATCTATGCCGAGCCGCTGCATCCCTACACCCAGGCGCTGCTGTCGGCCGTGCCGATCCCCGATCCCGAGGTCGAGCGCCACCGCTCGCGCATTCTGCTGACGGGCGATGTGCCGAGCCCGGCCAAACCGCCCTCGGGCTGCCGGTTTCGCACCCGCTGTCCGATTGCCCAGGCGCGCTGCGCCGAGGAGACGCCCGCCTGGCGCGATGTCGGGGCCGGGCGCCGCGTGGCCTGTCATCTTGCGGGGCAAGGGTGAGCGGCTAAACTCGTTTCCGGCGGCCTCGGCCTCCGGATCACATGCGTCAGGTGCCGGGACAAGGCATCCGGCGGAAAAACTGGGAAAGATTGGGAGACGAACATGCAAACGACGCGAAACCTGATGCTGGCGAGTGCCGCGGCATTGGTCATGAGCGCCCCTGGCGCGATGGCCGAGCGCGGCGCGGACGGCCAGCTCAACATCATCTACTGGCAGGCGGTCTCGATCCTGAACCCCTACCTGTCGGGCGGCACCAAGGATGTCGAAAGCTCCAGCCTCGTGATCGAGCCGCTGGCACGCTACAATGAAAAGGGCGAAATGGTGCCCTGGCTGGCCACCGAAATCCCCACTGTGGAAAATGGCGGCGTCAGCGAAGACCTCACCACCATCACCTGGACCCTGCAGGACGGCATCCTGTGGTCGGACGGCACCCCGCTGACCGCCGAGGACGTGGTCTTTACCTGGGAATACTGCACCGCCGATGGCGGCGGCTGCCAGCAGGCGACCTCGTTCAACAATGTGGTGTCGGTCGAAGCGCTCGACAGTCTGACCGTTAAGGTCACCTTCGACATCGCCAAGCCCTTCCCCTATGGCCCGTTCGTCGGCGCCCAGTCGCCGATCATCCAAAAGGCCCAGTTTGCCGATTGCTTGGGCGGCAAGGCCCCCGAATGCACCGAGCAGAATTTCGGCCCGATCGGCACTGGCCCCTTCACCGTGACCGATTTCAAGGCCAATGACGTCGTTGTCTTTGAGGCCAACCCCAACTATCGCGACCCGGCCAAGCCGGCCTTTGCCACCGTGGTCTTCAAGGGCGGCGGCGATGCGGCGGCGGCCGCGCGCTCGGTCATGGAAACCGGCGAGTTCGACTATGCCTGGAACATGCAGGTTCAGCCCGAGATCCTGGCCCAGATGGAAGCCAAGGGCATCGGCTCGGTGGTCGCGGCCTTCGGCACCTCGGTTGAGCGGCTGATGGTCAACTTCACCAACCCCTCGGCCGATCTGGGCGATCTGCGCTCGACCGTCGAAGGCGGCCCGCACCCGTTCCTGACCGACCCGGCCGTGACCAAGGCGCTGAGCCTCGCGATCGACCGTCAGGTGCTGGTCGATGTGGGCTATGGCCCGGCCGGCAAGGTCACCTGCAACGTGCTGCCCGCGCCGGAAGCCTATGCCTCGACCGCCAATGACTGGTGCCTTGAGGGCGGCACGCCGGAATCGGTCGCCGAAGCCAACAAGCTGCTCGACGATGCGGGCTGGGTTGTGGGCGATGATGGTGTGCGCGTGAAAGACGGCGTGCGCCTCTCGGTGCTCTACCAAACCTCGACCAACGCGGTGCGTCAGGAAACCCAGGCCATCGTCAAGCAGATGTGGTCGGAAATCGGCGTTGAAACCGAGCTCAAGAACATCTCTGCCTCGGTCTTCTTCGGCGGCGACCAGTCCTCGCCCGACACCTTCCAGAAGTTCTTCTCGGACATCGAAATGTACACCAACAATTTCGATGGCACCGATCCGCAGACCTATATGTCGAGCTGGGCCTGTGCCGACATCCCCTCGCCGAGCAATAACTGGCTGGGCGGGAACATGCCGCGCTTTTGCGACCCGGCCTATGACGCGCTGGTCGAAAAGCTGGCCGCCACGGCCGGTCTGGAAGCCCGCGCCGAGATTGCCAAAGAGCTCAACGACATGCTCATGAAAGCCGGCGCGATGATCCCCCTGATCCACCGCGGCCGGGTCTCGGCCAAGGCCAACAATCTGGGCGGCCACATCATGAATCCCTGGGATTCCGAGCTGTGGAACATCGCCGATTGGCACCGGATCAACTGATCCGCACGCGACCCTGACCCAAGGTGCCGCCCCCGCGCGGGGCGGCATCCAGGTGGCCTGACGCCCGGGGGATTTCACGATGCTCACCTTTACGCTGCGCCGGCTGCTTTATGCGATCCCCACCCTTCTGGCGATCAGCTTCATCATCTTCGCGATCCTGGAGCTGAGCCCCGGCGATCCGATGTCCCAGGTGCCGCTGACGGTGCCCCAGGCAGAGCGTCTGAAAATCGCCGAGGCGATGGGCCTCAACGAACCCTTCCACATCCGCTATATCCTCTGGCTCAACCAGTTCTTCGTGAACGAGCCGCTCAATGTGGCCGAGCAATGGTTCGGCATCGAGATCGGCAACAGCGAGGAGCGGCTGCGCGTGCGCAGCTGGATCACCCGCTCGCCCGTGGTCGATCTGATCGTCGAGCGGATGCCGCAAACCCTTTGGGTGGTGGGCCTTTCCTATGTGGTGGGCATCCTGATCGCGGTGCCGATCGGGGTGATCTCGGCCTACCGGCAATATTCCTGGTTCGACCAGTTCGGCACGCTTTTTTCCATGGTCGGCTTCTCGGTGCCCACCTTCCTGACCGGAACGGTGATGATCCTGGTCTTTTCGGTCTATCTGGGCTGGTTTCCCGACAGTTACGACACCACGCTGGTGGTCAATGACTGGTCGAGCTTTGTGCGCCAGGTCGAGCAGATGGTGCTCCCGGTCACGGTGCTGGCCCTCTTCAATGCCGCCCAGATCAGCCGCTTCATGCGCGCCGCGATGCTGGAAAACCTCACCCAGGATTATGTGCGCACCGCGCGTTCCAAGGGGCTGCGCGAACAGGCGGTGGTGCTGATCCATGTGCTGCGCAACTCGATGATCCCGGTGGTCACGGTGATTGCGCTCGGCGTGCCGCAGATCTTTGCCGGTGCGATCATCACCGAGCAGATCTTCCGGGTGAACGGGCTGGGCGCGCTGCTGATCGTTGGGATCGAGGGCGCGGATTACCCGCTGGTCCAGACGCTGACCTTCATCTTTGCGGTGCTCATCGTGCTCTTCAACCTGATTGCCGACGTGCTTTACGGCATTCTCGATCCAAGGATCCGCTATGACTGACGCGCCGATCGAAGCAACCGGCCCGGCCCAGCGTCAGGCCGCGCCGGGCGAGGAGCTGTCAAAGGCGCCGCGCACGCTGTGGGGCGATGTGTGGCGCGAGTTTCGCAAGCATAAGGGGGCGATGATCGGGGCGGGGGTGTTCTTTGCCATCTGCCTTATGGTGGTGGTCGGGCCGCTGATCCACAGCACCGATCCGACCTTTGCCGACTGGCGCGCGCGCAATGTTGGCATGAGTTGGGAATATCCACTGGGCACCGACAATGTCGGGCGCGACAGCTTTGCCCAGCTTCTGGCCGGGGGTCGGGTGTCGCTCGCCGTGGGTGTGGCGGCAATGGCGCTGTCGATCCTGCTGGGCGCGCTGGTGGGCATCCTGTCGGGCTATTTCAAACGCATTGACGGCCCGCTGATGCGGCTGACCGATCTGTTTCTGGCGCTGCCGATCCTGCCGCTGCTGCTGGTGATCATCATGCTCTTTCGCGATCCGCTGCGCGCGGCTTTCGGGCCCGAGATGGGGATCTTCATCCTCATCGTCTTTGTCATCGGCATCACCAGCTGGATGCAGACCGCCCGCATCGTGCGCGGCGAGGTGCTGGCGCTGCGCGAGCGGGAGTTTGTGCTGGCCGCCCATTCCATCGGCACCCGGCCGCAGCGGATCCTGTCGCGGCATATCCTGCCCAATGTGGTCTCGCCGATCATGGTCTCGGCCACGCTGGGAATTGCCGCGGCGATCATCACCGAAAGCGCGCTGAGCTTTCTGGGCCTGGGCTTTCCGCCCGATTTTCCCACCTGGGGCCGGCTGATCTACGACAACAAGGATTTTTTGCAGATCGCGCCGGAGCGGGTGATCTGGCCGGGGCTGGCCGTGGCGCTGACCGTCCTGTCGGTGAATTTCATGGGCGACGGGCTGCGCGATGCGATGGACCCGAGGGCGCGCGGAAGGTGAGGGCGTGCCTGCGGCAGCGTCGCAGGTGAGTATTTTTGCCAAGAAGAAGGGGCGGGCGCTGCGCGGGATGTCGAAACGCGGCCGTTGCGGGCGTCTCTTTCCTGCAGGCATGGGGCCTGCCAGAGAGGGAGAGAGAAATGGCCGAACTTGAACTTATTGGTGCGCCGCGCAGCAATTTTGTCTGGACCACCCGGATCGGGCTGACCGAGATGGGCGTGCCCTATGCGCATTCGCCAGCCGTGCCGCATAGCGAGGAGGTGTTTGCCATCCACCCGCTGGGCATCATCCCGGCCATGCGGCATGGCGAGGTGACGCTGTTTGAATCGCCCGCGATCCTGACCTATGCCCAGCAGGCGCTGGGGGGGCGGTCGCTGATCGCCGCCGATCCGGCGGTTGCGGCGCGCGACGAGCAATGGCGCTCATTCGCCCATACCCTGGCCGATCGGGTGATCATGCGGACCTATGCGATGGCCTATATCTTTCCGGGCACCGAGGATGGATCGCCGAACCGGGCCATGATCGACGAGGTGCTGCCCAAATTCACCAGCCATCTCGACATGCTCGACGGCGCGGCCAGGGCCGGCGAGATCGGGCGGGCCAAGCTGTCGATCGCCGACATCTATCTGCTGCCGATGCTCGCCTATGCCAGCCAGCTGCCCGAAGGGGGCGAGCTGGTTGCGGCCCGGCCGGCGCTGGCGGCCTATCTGAGGGCAGGGCTCGCCCAGCCCAGCGTGGCCGCCACCACGCCGCCACCGCGGCAGTAAGGGCAGCGGTCAAAGCGCTCCAATCACAGCGCATAAGCCACGGCGCCCCAATCAAAGCGCCCCACCCAAAGCGCCCCACCCAAAGCGCCCCACCCAAAGCACGCGGGCCGGTTGCCCGGGCGCCGGTCTGCGCTAGGTCGCGCGCCAGACGAGCGGAAAGGCGCGGGCATGCTGATCGAGATCCTGCGCGACGTTGGCTTGCCGGCCATCGTCGCCTTTATCATGTTTGCGCTGGGGCTTGGTCTGCGCCTGTCGGAATTTGCGGCAGCCTTCCGGCGGCCCAAGGCGCTGATCGCGGGGCTTGTCGCGCAGATGCTGCTCTTGCCCGCGGCGGCCTATGGCGTGGTCACACTTTTTGGCCTGACCGGCGAGATGGCGCTGGGCGTGATGATCCTGTCGGTCTGTCCGGGCGGGGTGACCACGAACATGTTCGCGCGGCTCGCTGGCGGGCGGGTGGCGCTGTCGGTTGCGATGACCGGGATCGTGACGCTGGCCTCGGCGGTCACCATGCCGGCCTGGATCGCGCTCTGGTTTGAGGTCTTTCTGGGCGATGCGGCACCGGCGGTCTCGCTGACCGGCCTTGCGCTCTCGGTCTTTGCGCTCACCGCGCTGCCGGTCGGGCTGGGCATGGCGCTGGGCCATCTGCGCCCGGCCTTTGCCCTGCGGGTCGAGCCCGGGGCGATGCGTCTGGCAAGCGGGCTCTTTTGGCTTTTGATCCTGGCCGCCGCCGCGGCCGCCTGGGAGACGATCGCGCGCTCCATCGCCACGCTGGGCCCAGCGCTCGCGGTTCTGGTGGTGGTGCTCTCGGCGGCCGGCTATGGCACCGCGCGCGCCCTTGGCCTCGACCGGGCCGACCAGATCACGCTGACCATCGAGACCGGCATTCAGAACGGCACCATCGGGCTGACCCTGGTCACGCTGATCTATGCCATCACCGATGCCACCGTGCCCGATGCCGCGGTGCCGATCGGGCTTTACAGCATCCTGATGTACGGGCTGATGATCCCAATGACGATCTGGCTGCGCCGCCGCGCCGCCGCGCCGGCCTGACCCCCGACCCGCAGACCTGACCCGCAGCCCCGACCCGCAGCCCCGACCCGCAGCCCTAACTCACCCCCGAAACCTGTTGCCAAAGCGGCGGGACTGCCGGAACCTGTGCGCGAGCAAGACGCGCCGGGAAAGGCGCGCCAGATCCGACAGAGGAGAGACATCATGCGCACAGCCCTTCTGGCCATTGCCGCGGCCCTGGCCACGCCTTTCGCGGGCGCTGCCCTGGCCAAGACCGATGTGACCATCGGCATGCAGCTCGAGCCGCCGGGGCTCGACCCCACCGCGGGCGCGGCCCAGGCCATCGACAGCGTGGTCTATGCCAATATCTTCCAGGGGCTCACCCGCTTTACGGAATCGGGCGATGTCGTCCCGGCCCTGGCCGAAAGCTGGACGATCTCGGAGGATGGCACCGTCTACACCTTCACCCTGCGCGCCGGGGTCACCTTCTCGGACGGCACCGCGCTCGACGCAGGCGATGTGGTCTTCAGCTTCACCCGCGCGGTGGCCGAGGGCTCGGCCAATGCCCAGCAGGCGCTCTTTGCGGCCATCGAAAGCGTCGAGGCGGTCGATGATCTCACCGTCAAGATCACGCTCAGCCAGCCCCAGGGCAGCTTTCTCTTCAACATGGCCTGGGGCGATGCGGTGATCGTGGCGCCGGAATCGGCCGAAACCAACGCCGCCTCCCCCGTGGGCACCGGGCCCTATATGCTCTCTGACTGGGTGAAGGGCGACCGGGTGATCCTGACCGCGCGCGAGGATTACTGGGGCGAGGCGCCGGCGATCACCGAGGCCACGATCCAGTTCATCTCCGACCCCACGGCGGCCTTTGCCGCCATCATGGCCGAGGATATCGACGCGTTTTCAGGCTTTCCCGCGCCCGAGAATGTGCCGCAATTCGAGGCCGATCCCCGCTTTGCCGTCATGATCGGCAATACCGAGGGCGAGACGATCCTGTCGACCAACAACACCATGCCGCCCCTCGACAATGTAAAGGTGCGCGAGGCCATCGCCCATGCCATCGACCGCCAGGCGGTGATCGACGGCGCCTATTACGGCTATGGCACGCCGATCGGCACCCATTTTGCGCCCCACAACCCGGCCTATGTCGATCTCACCGGCCTCTCTTCCTATGACCCCGAAAAGGCCAAGGCGCTTCTGGCCGAGGCAGGCTTTCCCGACGGGTTCACCACCACGCTGAAACTGCCCCCGCCCTCCTATGCGCGGCGCGGGGGCGAGATCATCGCAGCCCAGCTTGCCGAGGTGGGCATCACCGTGGAGGTCTCGAACCTGGAATGGGCGCAATGGCTCGACGAGGTCTTCAAACAGACCAATTACGGGCTGACCATCGTGAGCCATACCGAGCCCTTCGACATCGGCATCTATGCGCGCGACACCTATTACTTCAACTATGACAGCGACACGTTCCGCGCCATCATCGCCGAGCTGGAGGTCACCGCCGAGCCCGAGGCGCGCGCCGCCCTCCTCGCCCAGGCCCAGGAGCATATCGCCAAGGAATATGTGAACGGCTATCTCTTCCAGCTGCCCGCCATCACCGTGGCCAAATCCGGGCTGAAGGGCATGTGGGCCAATGCCCCCGCCGCCGTGATGGACCTTGGCGCGCTCAGCTGGGAGTAAGACATGAAGACTGTCGGGGCTCGGCGAGGGCCCCGACTTGGACCACGACTAAGCCTTACGCTTTAAGCCAATAGAAAATCCAATGTCAAAATCTACAGGGCGGGACTGGTTCAACGCCAAAAGCGAACAAGATAGGTACGGGATCCTGAACACCCTTGACTCCAAAATTTCTGCAATACTGCGAATTGATGCAACTTTATTTGGTATTTTTTTCCTTCCCCTCTTCGTTGATCAATTAAATCTTACATCTTGTGAGAGATCTACCCTCTCAATTGTACTTCTTATCCTCTTCTTTTCCTTTTTTCTGTCTATGTACGTCCTTTGGTTCACAAGGGATGTGTCTTATGGGTTGTTCATACGGCGACTTTGGGCCTTGCGGATTTCTGTCATTCTGACGCTGGTGTCGGCCGGGTTCGTCCTCGCCATCGCGACTGAGCGCGCCCAATTCTTCACAGGTATTCTGCAGAACCTTCCCCATTGCTGCCCCTCATGATCAGCAGAGTTCTGCATCCGCTCGGGCATGCGCGACGGCTGGTCCGGGCACCGGACGGTGGTTGCAACGGGTCGGTCGGCTTTCCAACCCAATCGAACCAGGCCATCGCCGTAACAACCGACACCGATCCTTGGCGAGCGGCACAGGGGTTGGGATTGCCGCTTGACCCCCCGGCGACGCCTCGCGCAGGCTGGCCGCGATGCTGCGCTATCTCCTCACCCGCCTCTTTTCGCTGACCGCGAGCCTGCTGGCCGCCTCGCTGATCATCTTCCTCGCGCTGGAGGTGGTGCCGGGCGATCCCGCGGCCTTCATGCTGGGGCTGGAGGCGAGCCCGGAGACCGTTGCCGCCCTGCGCGCCCAGCTCGGCCTCGAGGCGCCCGCGCCGCAGCGCTATATCGACTGGTTGGCGGGGCTCGCCCGGGGCGAGTTCGGCATCTCCTACACCTATAAGGTGCCGGTGGGCGAGCTGATCGCCGACCGGATCTGGATCTCGGTGCCGCTGGCCCTTTACGCGCTGGTCCTGTCGCTCCTGATCGCGTTTCCGGTGGGCATCCTGGCGGCATCGCGCCGCGGCAGTGCGGCCGATGTGGCGGTGATGGGCGTGACCCAGCTTGGCGTCGCCATCCCCAATTTCTGGATCGCGATCCTCCTGGTGCTGGCCTTTGCGCTCACCTGGCGGGTGTTTCCGCCGGGCGGCTTTCCGGGCTGGGACGATCCCTTCGCCGCGCTCTACGCGCTCACCCTGCCGGCAGTGTCGCTCGCGCTCCTGCAGGCCTCGGTGCTGGCCCGGATCATGCGCTCGGCCCTGCTCGACACGCTCGACGAGGACTACATCCGCACCGCCCGCGCCAAGGGGCTCAGCCGCGCCCAGGCGCTGTGGCGCCACGCGCTGCGCAACGCGATGATCCCGGTGCTGACCATCATCGGGCTGCAATGCTCGTTCCTGCTGGCCGGCGGGATCATTGTGGAGACGATTTTCTACCTGCCGGGGCTGGGGCGGCTTCTCTTCCAGGGCATTGCCCAGCGCGACCTGATCGTGGTGAAAAACGTGGCCCTCCTGCTGGTCGCGGCGGTGGTCTTCATTAATTTCCTGGTCGATATCGGCTATGCCTCGATCGACCCGCGGCTGAGGCGGCGCTGATGCGCATCTCGGTCAATCTTGCCACAGGGGCAGCCCTGACCGCGCTTTTGGTGATCATGGCCGCGGTTTCGCTGGTGTGGACGCCCTATGACACCACCGATCTGGCCATCGCATCCAGGCTCCAGCCGCCCTCGGCCACGCATCTTCTGGGCACCGATCAGCTGGGCCGCGACATCCTTTCGATGGTCATGGAGGGGGCGCAGATCTCCATCGCCGTCGCCCTGGTCTCGGCGCTGCTGGGGGTGATGGCGGGCATCCCGCTGGGCCTTGCCGCCGCCGCGCGCCCCGGCTCGCTGATCGACGAGATCATCATGCGCGGCAATGACATCACCTTTGCCTTTCCCGCCATCCTGATCGCCATTCTGATCACCGCGGTCTTCGGCCCCGGCGCGATCAACGCCATCATCGCGATTGCGATCTTCAACTTCCCCGTCTTTGCCCGGCTGGCGCGGGGGGCGGCGCTCTCGCTCTGGCAGCGTGAATTCTGTTTGGCCGCCCAGGTCGCCGGCAAAAGCCGCGCGCGCATCTCGCTCGAACATATCCTGCCCAATATCGTCAATCTGATCGTGGTCCAGGGCACGACGGTCTTTTCGCTGGGCATCACGGCCGAGGCGACGCTGGCCTATCTGGGCCTGGGCACCCAGCCGCCCACACCCAGCTGGGGGCGCATGCTGGCCGAGGCGCAGACGCTCACAGCCATCGCGCCGCATGTCGCCATCATCCCGGGGCTTGCCATCGTGCTCACCGTTCTGGGGCTCAATCTGCTGGGCGACGGGCTGCGCGATGCGCTCGACCCGCGGCTGCAACGGGTGCGGCAATGAGCCTTGCCGGTCTTTCCGGGCCTGTGAGCCTCGCGAAACCCGCGCGCCCGTCGGACGGCGCGCGGGTTCTGAGGGTCGAGCACCTCGATCTGGCCATCGGCGACGCGCAGATCCTGCGCGATGTCTCGCTCAGCCTTGCACCGGGCGAGGTGCTGGGCATTATCGGCGAAAGCGGCTCGGGCAAATCGATGACCGCGCTCTCGATCATGGATCTCTTGCCCAAGGGCGCGCGGCGGCAAGGGCGCATTGTGGTCGCAGGCCAGGTGCTGAGCGAGTATTCCGAACGGCAGATGTGTGCTGTGCGCGGCGCCCAGATCGGCATGGTCTTTCAAGAGCCGATGACCGCGCTCAACCCGCTCAAGACCATTGGCGAGCAGGTGGCCGAAACCGTGCTGCAGCATCGCGCCGCGGGCCGGGCCGGGGCGCTGAACACCGCGCGCGCCGCCCTTGCACGGGTGGGCCTGCCGGAGGAACGGTTCCCGCTCAGCCGCTATCCGCATGAGCTTTCGGGCGGGCAGCGCCAGCGGGTCGTCATCGCCATGGCCATCGCCCTGCGCCCGCGGCTTTTGATCTGCGATGAGCCCACCACCGCGCTCGACGTCACCACCCAGGCCCAGATCCTCGCGCTCTTGAAAGATCTGGTCGCCGAACAGGGGATGGGGATGATCTTCATCACCCATGATCTGGGGGTGATCGCCGGGCTTGCCGACCGGATCGCGATCATGCGCGCGGGCGAGATCCTGGAAACCGGGCCCACCGCGCAGGTCTTTGCCCAGATGCGCCACCCCTATACCCGCGCGCTGCGCGACGCCTCCACCCATGTGCCTGTGCGCCCCGCGCGACGCCCGGGCGCACCGCTTTTGGAGATGCGCGGCCTTGTCCGCGAGTATCGCCTGCCGCGGCGCAATCTCTTTGGCCCGGCCCCGGTCTTTCGGGCCGTCGATGGCGTCAGCCTGACCATCCGCCAGGGCGAAAATCTCGGCCTGGTGGGCGAATCGGGCTGCGGCAAATCCACCCTCAGCCGCGCGATCCTGGGGCTGGAGCCCGCCCAGGGCGGCAGCATCACCCTTGCCGGCGATCCCATCGGCCCGGGGATGAGCGCCGCCCAGCGCCGGCGCATGCAGGTTGTGTTTCAGGACCCCTATGGCAGCTTCAACCCCCGCCACCGGGTCGGCCGGCTGGTGGCCGAACCCTTCCACCTCGCCGACCCCGCGCCTGCGCCCACCGAACGGGCCGAGCGGGTGGCCGAAGCGCTGGAGGCGGTGGGCCTGGCCGCCAAGGATGCCCAAAAATACCCGCATGAGTTCTCCGGCGGGCAGCGCCAGCGCATCGCCATTGCCCGGGCGCTGATCACCCGGCCCGAACTGATCCTGCTCGACGAGGCGGTCTCGGCGCTCGATGTCCAGGTCCGCGCCCAGATCCTCGATCTTCTGGCGGATCTCTCGGACCGCTACGGCCTTTCCTATCTCTTCATCAGCCATGATCTTTCGGTGGTGCGCGCCATCACCGACCGGGTGATGGTCATGCAGGCGGGCCGGATCGTGGAAGAGGGCGCCACCGAACAGGTCTTCTCGGCCCCCAGCCACCCCTATACGCGCCAGCTTGTCGCGGCCACCCCGCGGCTCGATGCGGCCCTGGCCGAATTGGAGGCGCAATGAGCCAGGACGGGTCCGGGAATGGCCCCGGGAATGGCCCCAATAATGGCCCCAGAAACAGCTCGAGCCATGGGTACGAGACCGGGCGGCTGAACCTGCCCTTCACCGGCATCTGCACGTTCGGCAAATACCCCCATATCGGCTGGGACACGCCCATCAAGGCCGATATCGCCGTGCTCGGCGCCCCCTTCGATGCCGGCACGCAATGGCGCCCCGGCGCGCGCTTCGGCCCGCGCGCGATCCGCGAGGCCTCGACCCTCTTTGCCTTCGGCCATGACGGGGCCTATGACCATGAGGATGACGTCACCTATCTGCCCGCCGGCACCCGCATCGTCGATCTGGGCGATGCCGACATCATCCACACCGACACCCAAGCCAGCCATGCCAATATCCGCGCCGGCGTGGCCCGGGCGCTGGCCGCCGGCGCCCTCCCGGTCACGCTGGGGGGCGATCACTCCGTCACCATCCCGGCCATCGAGGCCTTTGAGGGCCAGGACCCGATCCATGTCGTGCAGCTCGACGCGCATCTCGACTTTGTCGATACCCGCCATGGCGTGACCCGCGGCCATGGCAACCCGATGCGCCGCGCGGCCGAAAAATCCTGGGTCACCGGGCTCACCCAGCTGGGCATCCGCAATGTCTCGTCAACCGCGCGCGAGGGCTATGCCGCGGCCCGCGCCATGGGCTCGGACATCCTCTCGGTGCGCCAGATCCGCCGCCTGGGCATCGCAGCCACGCTCGCGCGCATCCCGGACGGCGTCCGGGTCTATCTGACCATTGACATTGACGGGTTCGACCCCTCCATCGCCCCGGGCACCGGCACGCCCAGCCATGGCGGCTTTCTTTACTATGAGGGCTTGGAGCTGATCGCCGGCCTCGCCCAGCGCTGCCGCATCGTCGGGCTCGATCTGGTCGAGGTCGCGCCGGACTATGACCGGACCGACACCACGGCCATCCTCGCCGCCCAGCTCCTGCTCAACGCGATGGGGCGGATCCTGCACCACCGCTGACCCCCCGCGAGACCCCCGCCCGAACGCCAAAACGCCCCGCTCCCCTTCTTCTTGGTCCCAATACTCCGGGGGGTCCGGGGGGCTGGCCCCCCGGCTTTGGGGGGGGTCCGGGGGGCTGACCCCCCGGGCTGGCCGGCCGGCGCTCAAACCGGCTCGGCGACCATCACCTGGCGCTGGCTGCCCAGCCCCTCGATGCCCAGCTCCACCACATCGCCCGCCCTCAGATAGCGCGGCGGTTTCATCCCCATTCCCACCCCAGGCGGGGTGCCGGTCGAGATGATATCCCCCGGCTGCAGCGTGAAGAACCCGCTCAGATAGCTCACAATATGCGCCACGCCGAAAATCATCGTCGCGGTGGAGCCGCTCTGCATCGTCTCGCCATTGACCGTCAGCCACATGCCCAGCGCCTGCGGGTCGGCCACCTCATCGGGCGTGACCAGCCAGGGCCCGGTCGGCCCGAACGTGTCGCAGCTCTTGCCCTTGGTCCATTGCCCCAGCCGCTTCATCTGAAAATCGCGCTCCGAGACATCGTTGAGCACGCAAAACCCCGCGACATGCGCCATCGCTTCGGCCTCGCCCACATGTTTCGCCGGCCTGCCGATCACCACGCCAAGCTCCACCTCCCAATCCGTGGTGGTCGAGCCGCGCGGGATAATCACATCGTCATTGGGCCCGCAGATCGCCGAATTGGCCTTCAGGAACAGGATCGGCTCGCTGGGCGGCTCCATCCCCGTCTCCGCCGCATGGTCCGAAAAATTCAGCCCGATGCACATGAACTTGCCGGTGCCGCCCACGCAGGGTCCCAGCCGCGTGGCCGGGTCGAGCATGGGCAGCCCGGCCGGATCGATCCCCGCCAGCGTGCCCAGATCGGCCAGCACATCGCCTGCCAGATCCGGCACCACGCCCGACAGGTCGCGCAGCGCGCCATCGGCATCGACAAGCCCCGGTTTTTCCGCCCCCGGCGCACCATGTCTGAGCAGTTTCATCCCCGTCCTCCCTGGCTATGACCCCCCTCGCCATACGGGGCGAACCCACGCAAAACAACGGCAAAATCAACTCGCATTGTTTACGTTTTTCGTTTTTCGAGCCCATCAATGGCCACATTGGTGATCGAAAACGGCGGCGTCGGACGCGGCGCCCTCGGGGTGAGGGCAGGCCCGCCCGGCCGGACATCCCGTCCGAATGTGTGTGCGTGAACCTGCTGGGTGGGCAGGTTGGAGTGGTGTGATGCGTGAGCTGTGCAGCCGCCAGACTGGCGGAGCTTTGCCTGCCGCTGTTTCGGGGCTGGCCAGCGGCCTGCGCCTGGGCAAATGCCAGGCGGCGGATCCGGCAAAGACCGGCCTGAATGCCGCAACTCCCGTCGCCGATCGCCGCAACGCCCGTCGCCGCGCCGGACCGTTGCGCATCGCCGCGCCGTCGCCCAGCGCCGCGCCGTCGCGCATCGCAGTGCCGCCGTCGTGCAGCGCCGCGCCGTCGCGCATCTGCACGTTAGCACACTCGCATCGCGCCTCTGTGCCGGCCTGCCGCCTTCGGGTGCGCAACCCCGCCGCCGGACATCTCAATCCAAAGCCTGTGGGAGCCTGAACAGCCATGAGCAATGAAACCATCGTCTTTGAAGCCGAGGACCTCGTTCTTGAGGATTTCCAGATCGTCCATGGCAGCCAGGCCTCGGGCGGCAAGCTCATCAAGATCACCGATGACACCGGCACCGCGGCGACGGATTTCGGGCATTCCACGGGCATTTATGCGGTCTCGCTCTGGGTGCAGGACGAAAATGACGGCCAGTCGACCATCGAGCTTGTGGTCGATGGCATCGTCGTGGGCACGCTGACGCTCGACCGCGATGATGACGGCAATGGCTCCAACAATGGCGGGTTCTCCGAATTCATCCTCGACGACATCATGATCGAGGCGGGCGCCGAGATCGAGCTGCGCGCCTATAAGGATGGCGGCGAATGGGTGCGCATCGACAAGATCGAGCTCACCAAAACCGCCGATCTGGGCGACAGCAGCGGCCCGGCCGGCGGGGTCGAGACCCTGATGAGCGAGGGTTTTGCCGGCAAGGGCCACAATCTGGAGAGCTCCTCGAACATCGAGCACAGCGATTTTGAGCGCAAGAACAACGCCGCCCTGACCGATGGCAATGATGATGGCAGCCTGGTTTTTCGCGCCATCGACCTTTCGGGCTATGAAAACGCCAAGATCACGCTGGATGCCAAGGTGCTCAAGGGCGGGTTCGAGGCCTGGGGCACCCAATATGGCGACATGGTGCGCATCGAGATCGTCGATCAGGACGGGACCGTCCATCTCCTCGACATGTTCTCGGGCACCGGCAATGCGATGACCGGCTCCGAAACGGGCCAGGTGATCGACAAGGGCAGCTATGACGAACTGAGCTGGGACATCCCCGCCGGGCTCGACAGCGCGCAGATCCGCATCGTCTCGGACATCTCGGCCAGCGGCGAGAAAATCGTCTTCGACAATCTCACCGTCACCGCCGAACCCGCCACAGGCGGCGGCGGCCATCCGGTCGAGCCGGTCGTCTACACGCTCGACGCCATCGATGATGTCTTTTCGGTGGGCGAGGCCGAGGACATTGCCGCCAATCTTCTGGCCAATGACGTGACCGACAGCCCCGCGCCGATCGCACTGACCGGGGTGGAGGTGCTGGGCACGGCCAATGCCGGGCTCGACGTCACGCTCGGCCAGTCCTTCACGGTCACCACCGCGGGCGGGCGCGAGGGCAGCGTCACGGTCAGCGCCGACGGCACCTTCACCTTCGATGGCGGCGAGAATTTCGCTGACCTGACCCAGGGCCAGACCGACAGCTTCCAGCTCACCTACACCGCCCAGATCGCGGCCGAGGATCAGGTCGATCACAACCTCCTCTTCGTTCTGGACATCTCCAATTCGACCGTGAACGGCAACAACACCGCCCAGGACGTGTTCGAAGGCACCGGCGTGGGCGATGTGAATGGCGACGGGCTGGCCGACACGGTGCTCGATGCGCAGATCGCCGGGGTGCTGGCCGCGGTGCAGAACCTGATCGCCAAGGGCGCCGACCCCTCCAAGATCGATATCGGCATCGTCACCTTCTCGGGCCGCGCCTCGGGCTACACCAATATCGACGCCGAAACCCTTGGCACGTTCGGTCTGGGCGACCAGGCGCTGAGCGATGCGCTGACCGGCATCACCCGCGGCGGGTGGACCAATTACGAGGCCGGGCTGGAACAGGCCCGCGACTGGTTCGCGGCGCAATCGGGCGATGGCGCGGTCAACAAGATGTATTTCCTCTCCGACGGGCGGCCGGCCATCGGCTATGTCGACGGCGCCTATGTCTATCAGGATGAGAGCGATTATGGCGATGAGGTCGCGGCCATCGCCAACACCTATGGCGCCGAGATCCATGCCATCGGGGTGGGGGCCAATTCCGACCTCGCCTATCTCGACGATATCGACACGACCGACGGGGCCGAGCAGGTGCTCGACACCACCAGCCTCACCGCGATGCTGGAGGAGACGACCGCCGTGCTGGTCGAAGACACCGCCACGGTCACCGTCACCGTGAATGGCGAGGGCGTCGCGGTCACCATCGATGCGGTCGACGACGCCTATACGGTCGGCGAGACCGAGGATGTCGCCGCCAATATCCTGGCCAATGACAC
>JBCBKN010000023.1:0-20684 GCA_038521775.1 Pseudomonadota bacterium
CACCGGGCCCATCCCCGACAAAGGGGGGGATGCCGCGGGGGCCCCCAAGGCCCCGGTATCCCCCTCTAGGGGGATAGGGGGGGGAGTGCACAAAAATGGGGGGGTTGGAAGGGGGTTGGAAGGGGGTTGGAAGGGGGGGTGGAATGGGTTGGAAGAAGAACATTACAAGAACATTTAGGGGTGGAAGGGGGTTGGAAGAGGTTGGAATCTGGGTGTGCATGGTCATTCTGCCTCAACCTTAGCGATATAACTGCGGGTGCGTGATGCCGGTCCTTCGGTCCTGATTTCGATCTGCCCCGCTGACAAAAGCCCGTTCATCGCGCCCTTGAACGCCGCCTTTGTCATGCCCTCGGATTGGCCATGCTGAGCAAATACGGTGGGCGCATATGTCGCGCCGCCGGCATGATTCACGCGGCGCCCTTGAGCCTCGAAAAGCTCCAAAAGCTTCATGAAAACCCGCTGCGCTTTAGCGCCTCTGACAAGGCTGTCGGAGCTTTCTTCGGACGCCTCCGGGATGAAAACACCGGCCACCCAGCGCATATGCGTCTCTGCCCCGACGCGCCCGTAATTGGCCTTTTTGGTGGTCATCACGCGGAGATCAGGATCGGCTTCGAACCCCTCATCGACGATCCGCGAGAGGTAGAGCCGCGACCGCACGCTGTTGTTCCACGCGGTCGATCCCGACATGCCCGAGCCGCTGCTCAGACCGGTCAGAGACGGGTGCCCCAACAGCAACACCGCGCAGTTGCGCTTGAGCGCCAAACCGCGCAGCATGCCGACAAATTGCCGCACCTTGGCGCGGTCATTTTCGTTGGCGGGGTAGACGTCGGCCAGCGTGTCGATCACGATCAGCGTTGGCGCGTCGTCAGCCGCCCGGGCATCGAGCTCGGCGAAAAGCTCGGTGTGCATAAGGGCGACCTGGCTGTCGATCGCGAGCAAGGCATCCTCGCCGGCCAAAGAGCGCAGCGTGAGGCGAGATAGGGCCCGGAACTCGATGCCGCCATATGCGACGATGGCGGCGAGGCGCCGGTGCAACTCGTCGTCGTCATCCTCGGCGCTCATGTAGATCACACTGCCATCTTGGACGGGCTTGCCCAGCCACTGGCCGGCCGTGGCCACCGCAACCGCGAGCTGGAGCGCCAGAAGGCTCTTGCCCGTGCCGCCGTCGCCACCAAAGAGCGTGACGGTCTTGCGCGGAATGAGCTCATCGACGAGCCATTCGCGCGGCTTGACATCGCGGTCTTGCAGGGTCGCGGCGCTGTAGAAGCGCGAGGGCTCGCCTTCGCCGGCGCGCTCATCAAGCGCCCGAGGAATTCCTTTCGACGCTCCGCCAACAGCCTTTGAACGTCGTCGAATTCGTCCATCGCCAGCACTACAGCCCCCGCACATGGGCAAGGAAGTCCTCGCGGCGCGATCCACGCATTGCGTTGAAGGTGGCAAGGCAAAAAATCGCGATTTCGGCATCGGATGCCATCTCTGTCCAAGCTGACGCTTCCTCGACCAGAGAGCCCAGCGGCGGCACGGGCGGGCCGGCACCCTCTTCCGTGGCGTCGCCCAGGGCCGCAGACATGACCGCCACGGCATCCTCGACCTCGGCCGCCCCAATGGCCGCTGCGAGCAGCCCCATGCGCTCTGTGCGGCTTAGGTGGGCTTCCAGCACCGTGACGAGCTGCTCGAAATGCCGCGCCTCACCGCCAGCCCCAAGCGCGCAGATCAGCGCTCGACCGACACGCGCATGCCGCGCCTCGAAATCTGTGGCGCGCGCGCTCATGACTTCCGCCTCCGGGCGCGCGTCCGATATGATTTAAGACGCTCCTGGCGTCGTTCCTCCGTCGCCTTCGCTCGGGCGATTGCAGCGATCAAATCGGGATCGTGGAGCGCCCCCTCGCCGAACCCGTCGGGCGCCGTCTTGATCGCCCATGGGAGGCAAGCAAGCTCATCGAGCGCAAAATCGCCCGCATCGAGCTTGCGGATAAGCTGGCGCACGCCCGGGTGCATCAGGGGTTCTTTCTGTCGATCACACGCACGTCGGTGCAACTTGGCGCGTGACGGATCGCATCGGCCCGCTTTTCCAAGCGCGCACGACTTTCGTCCCAGGCGATGACATTCCAACCATCTTCCGGCCAGCCCTTTGCTTGAAGCTCGAAGCGTTGGCCTTTGTCGCCAAGACGGTGCGGGGGAAGGGTCATTTCGGCCCCCTACTGCGGCAGTAATCGCCAGCCACGATTTCGATTTGCCCGGCATCGATCAGAGCGCGAAGAAGGCGAAAGCTTTCCGTGCGCACGTCCTCAAGCCCCCGCTCTAGGCATGCCGCGTCTCGCACGATTGCGCCGGCCGCCACGATCGTCGCGCGCTTCATTTCGTCATCGTCCGGCTTGAATTGCGCTTCGATGGCAGCCGTTACGACGGGCAAGCGCATGTCCATAGGGATCTTGATCATCCGGCCCTCCGAGCGGTTCCGCCGGTCAGAAGCGCGCGCACGGGGCAGCCATGGGTCGCAAGCGCTGCCCATGCCTCATCGACGGAGCGGACGATCTCGACCGGCCAGCGCAAAGCGCGCAGATCGCTGTGAACCTTCTCCTGATTTTCGGTCACGGTGCCGTTCCGCGCCTTAAACTCGAGGAAAAGCCCGCCGCCTTCCCAGACGATCACAATATCGGTCATGCCCGGGCGCAAGCCGGCCTTGATAAGCTGCGACAGGTTCTTGTCGCCGCGCTCGTTGGGCACGGAAAACAGGAACGCCTGGGGCCCTGCCAGCAGATCGAACGACTCGACAAACGCCTGCTGAATCTTGATTTCCTTGGCGCGCAGCGCGGCGATTGTGCCGCTGTGCCGGTCCTTGATGAAACGCTGCGGCATTATCGCCCTCCTGCCCACCAGCGGAAAGGCATCGAGCCGTTGCCGATTTGGCCTTGGTCGCTGGCGTCGGTTTCTTCGTTGATCCTGCGGACGACGCCCAAAAGCGCGTTGCGGGTGATCGTCTCGCCAATCTGGAGGGATACCCATGCCGCGACCTGGCGCGCCGACACGCCGCGCTGCAGGCGCGCGAGCGCTTCGAGCAGCACGCGGTCTGGGTACTTGGTGCGCGGCGCGGGCATTCACGACGCCCAGCCCTGCAGGCTATAGCCAAAGCCCGATTGACACTCGATGGTCAGAGGCTTGCGCTGCCGCTTAAACTTCCGCCTAAGCTTCGCGATGTGGACGCTCAGGCAATTTTCCGACCGGGCCGAGCCGGTGTCAAAATACATGGCCAATTCGAGCGCGTGACGGCTCACGAACTCGGGCGCATGGAGCACCAGACAGCCCAAAAGCCGCGCCTCGACCCGCGTGAGCTTCACAGCAGGATCACCAAAACGCGGGATAGGCGTGCCGAGCTTTAGGGCCCTGAGATCCGCAAGCTGGCTTTCAAGGATCCTGATCTGCGCCTCGCGGTCGGCCAAATCGGCCTTTAGGCCGCGGACCTGCGCCCAAAGAGCCGTAACCGCATCGGGCTGCGGACTTGGGCGCGCTCGCAAGGGAACGCCAGACATCAGGCCTCGGTGCCCGGCAAACTCCGCTGATCGGGATCGACCTCGGCATCTGCCTTTTGACCTGCGAAGTCTTCTGGATCCGCAAATACGATGAGCGCCGGTGACCCAACGCGCTCGCCCAGCCGATCACGGTAGAAGCTCTCATTCGCAGCCACGATCTTGCCCTCGATCGCATCCTTGATCTTGAGCTCCTTGAGCAGCACGGTCGCTGAATCGAAGCCGCGCGCTGCGATGATCGCCGTCGCCCGCGCCACAAGATCATGCGCTGCAACCTGAACGCTGCTGACGACTGCCCGCTGCTTGTCCTCTGACATGAGCGACCAGGGGCTTTTCAGATCTCGAATCCATTCGAGCATCACGTCGCGGACATCACCGGCAAGCGTCTCGTGTTGAAGATCGTCCATCGCGATCAACCTCCTGTTTTCACTTGGAAAGACGTTGCGAAAAGTTTTTCAGCCGGGCGACGGCGGCTTTCTGCCACCACGCGCCCCAAGCCTCTACGAGGCTCGCAACGATGACCTCGCAGCCGATCAGCCATCGGACGATGCGCGTCATGCGGCATCCTTCTTCATGTGCTGGTGAAAGCTTGGCCCGAGCTGGGGGTCGGTGGCGGCCTGGGCGACAGCCGCGCCGTTTGGCGCCGTCGAGCCCTCCCACCAGTACGTCGCGCAGCGCGCGGTGACGCCAAAGCAAATTGCGACATGTTCCGGGCTGGTGAAGTTCTCACGCAAAAACGCCGCGAAGCGATTTTTGAAAAAGATTTTGAAAGACATTTCACGCCTCGCCGTGGTTTCTGGTGAGCGTGAGTGATGATCACAAAGAGAGATGGGGGCCGGCGTCATGCAGCGTCGGCCCCTTGATTTTCACAAGGCGGGTTGGCCTCTATGTATGCGCGCACCTTCGCCTCGGTGCGGGGAAGCACTTGTCCACCGGAGCGCAAACGCTCGACAAGTTTTCCGTCGTTCGCGGCATACCGCCCAAACGTCGCCTCAGAGATGCTTCGGACTTGGCAGTAGTTCGCGATGTCTTCGATCAGTCGGTCCATACCGCTTGGATAGGGCATTTGCCCAATATTGACAAGGGCTTTTGCCCGATTGAGATTTGCCACCACTTGGGCACAATCCCAACATGAGTGAGCAGCGGTTTGGCGATCTGGTACTTGAGGCCCTCGAGAAGCGGCAAATGACGATGCGCGACTTGGCTCGCGTTTCCGGTGTTAGCTATGACGTCATTCGCGAGCTGAAGAGACGCAAAGGTTCGACGAGCCACGAGAATGCTCAAGCGATAAAGCGAGCACTAGGGCTGGATTTTTCGGACGACAAGCTTTCTGAAGTTGATACTCTGCGTTTTGCAGCTGGCTTTGCCGAGCCTGAACTGGCCCCATGGCAGCCGCCCAGCCTGGAAGTGGACGAACCGCCTAGCGATGACTTCGCACATCCTTTTGTGCGAGCACTCTCACCAAGTGCCATGCATCCGATTCCTATGAAAACCAACCGCAATTTCTTCGGCTTTAGCATCCGCTCGGGCGACGTCATCATCTACGACGCCAACGGCGCCGCAAAGGACGGTGACCTTGTCGTAGGCAATGTCGTGGACATGAAGGCCGATACCGCACGAACTGTGGTGCGCCGGTTGTTTACGCCGTTCCTGGTTCCCTCGGGGATGTCAGACAGCGAGCCGCGCCTGGTCGTCGATGATGACCGTGTGTCCATCATGGGACCAATCGTTGCGGTTTGGAGGGGCGGATAGAGGGGACGGCCACATACTAACTCCTCAGGACCCAGCGAGTTTTTCCATTCATGTAGAATTGAAATATGAAGGGACCACTATTGTGATCTAGTATTGACACTATACGATCAAAGTTTTTTATGATTAACCTAGCAGTTGTCCACCGTGGTTCACTTGCACATGGCAAATAGAAACACCTAATCTGAAACTGCTTGATTGCAGCTAACTCAGTCTGCCTCTTGTGGAACTTTCTATCCTGACTAAATACTGCCCATTTATTTTGACCAACCGTTGAAAGCCATTCGTCGTCTGGCATGTCTTTACGAAACCTCTCTCCTCGGTGCCACTTGATGCCAACAGGTGGTGCAAGTCTAGACAACGATTCAGGGATTTTTTTCCCAAAATTCACATCAAAATAAAAGTTCAGTTCTTCCACAGGTCTTTTCGTTCAAAGTTCGGAACAATTTCTTCAAACTTTAAAGCTGCAATAACTTTGGCCTCTTCCAATTCAAAGTCTGACGCAATATCGTTAATACTTGCTCCAGAGTTCCATCTTTCTTTCACTACCCATGTTGCCAGCCCGTCAACTGAAGGGGCCCCAAAAGCGAGCCTTGGGTCAATTGTAACAGGGTTCTCAGGCCCCGCCACCTTCCACCGCAAAACAAATCTACCTTTATCATACTCAAACTCTTCTAGTCTTTGCTTTAGTATCTCCTTCCAGGCATATTGCCCTTGTTCTGTTACAGAGAGTAGTTTTTCGCTATCAGCCTTACTTAATATCTGTTCACTTGAAATAAATAGTTCCTTGCCATCAGTCGAAAACCGAAACTCGGCAAATGGATACTCAGACCTAAACTCAGACGCTATGTAGTCCCTTGCTCGACGAATGCGCCGAAGTGTTAAGCCTGATTCACGCATTGCGGCAACAACACCCACCTCAATAAGCTGTAGATAAGTAAGCTCTGATCGAGGTTTGCGTTTTGATAGTGTTTCTGATTTGAGGCCTTTTGGCTTATGCCAACTTGCAACTGTGCCGGGTGAGATACGCGCAAAACGAGCCGCCTCTGCGATCCGATATGTCGGAACGTACAGGCGTCGCTCCCAAGGCTCAGGCTGAAAGTGGGCCATACATCCATCAAAAATGAGGATCTAGTAGCTATCACAGAAGCATTTCCATCACCAGCACGCATCAAGTGGCGGCCTTGCACTACCATGTGGTCAGGTTGCGTTGCCGTTCTGCAACACACCCCTCGTTAACCAATCTGCACCCGACTAGGGTGATTCGCAGAACTATAATGGGCTTTTGCCCAATTTCAATTGACAGTGGGCTTTTGCCCAATTATGTTCCCCCCATCACCAGGCGGGGGCACGGCAATGTTCTACCTCATCGTTTCCGACAACTGCGCTGATCATCTCGCCCTGCCGACGCTGGATGAAGTCGCCAAGTACCTGAACGAGACCATTGACGTGGTTCACCGGGTGCTGGTGGTCGATGCGGACGGCTTGGCTGTCAGCAACGCCACGGATGCCGCGTGCTCGGCAATGGTTCGCGACTATCGCTCCCAGTGGGAAACCGAGGATCCCGATTACTGGCCGGATCCGCATCCGTGGATCGCTGACAAGATCCGCGATCTGCAGGTCAAAGCGGAAGCGGAGGTCGAACACGAGACCGCGTGTGAGCGCCGCCACCGCGCGGCCCTGTCAGACATTGGGCGGTACGTCTGATGTTCTGGGCTGAACAGATCCTCGCTGCGGCGGCGATTGTCTTCGCCATTGGCCTCACTCTGATGATTGGACAGGCGCTGTGACCGTCACAATCCATCACGATCTGATCCAAGGCACGGAGGAGTGGCTTGCCGCGCGACGGGGCTTGATCACGGCCAGCGAGATGAATCTGCTGCTGACGCCTACACTCAAGACCGCGAACAACGACAAATCGCGCGCGCATGTGTGGGAACTCGCGGCGCAGCGGATCAGCGGCTACGTCGAGCCAGGCTATATCAGCGACGACATGTTGCGCGGCTGGAATGATGAGATCGAAGCGCGCCGGATCTACGACGAAAAGATCGCTCGGCTCGGGACTGTAGGGTTCATCACCAACGACAAATGGGGCTTTGAGCTCGGGTATTCGCCCGACGCACTGGTCGGGGATGACGGCTTGATAGAAGTCAAAAGCCGTCGCCAGAAGTATCAGATTGAAACGATCCACGCCGACGCGGTGCCCACCGAATATGCGCTGCAACTGCAAACCGGTTTACTCGTGTCGGAACGGAAATGGATCGATTTCATCAGCTATTCCGGCGGTTTGCCGATGGTCATCTATCGGGTTTTTCCTGACGATGTCACGCAGGCGGCAATCATTGAGGTAGCGGGAAAGGTCGAACAGCGCATCGCCGCTGTCGTTATGCGCTACTGGACCTGCACGCACAGCTTGGCCGCAGAAGGCCGCGCCTTTCCGACCGAGCGCAAGGTCGAACAGGAGATGATCCTATGAACATGCTTGAGACCATTGCCCCGAAGTCGGATCAGCTCAACGCTGATGACTTGATCGGCGGGCCCCGCACAATCACGGTGCGGCAAGTCGGCGGCAACCAGTCATCGCCCGAACAGCCCGTCAACGTGTATTTCGATGGCGACGACGGCAAGCCGTTCCGCCCGTGCAAATCCATGCGCCGCGTGATGGTCCAGATTTGGGGGCCGGACGCCAAGGCATATGCCGGTCGATCAATGACGCTCTATCGCGACCCGAAGGTGAGCTTCGGAGGCGCCCAAGTCGGCGGCATCCGCATCTCGCACATGAGCCACATTGACCGCGACGTCACGATGGCATTGACCGCCAGCAAGGCAAAGCGACAGCCCTATGTCGTCAAGCCGTTGGTTGTCAGTGAGCCGCCGCAGCCACAGCAGGATCAGGCCGCGGCCGATCCCGCCCTTTTGGATGAGGCGCGACGGCACGCCAACACGGGCACCGAGAGCTTCCTTATGTGGTGGAAGGCCGACAAGGCCCGAGCGCGGACGCTTTTGGCTCATCGCGATGAGCTCAAGCGGATTTGCGAAAACGCGGATCGGCACATTGAGAGCGATCCGTTTGGCCTCGCCCCGCTTGCGCCTGACGACTCGCCCCCGCCGGACGATGTGATGGACGACGGGCCGGGCGATGATCGGGAAATGCCGGATTTCGAGGCCGAGCTCGCGGAGCGCGACGCCGCCCACCGGTAACCGAGACAGCCGGGCGCTCGTTCCTCCCTGTCGGCCCGGCTCACTTCCCGCCCCAGCGCTGTCACCCCGGCTGGGGCGGGCTTTTCCAAGGATTGAGCCATGACGCACCACGACGAAATCATGCGAGCGATGAGCGCTGAAAAAGCCGCGCTGCTGTCGAGGATCATCGAAGCCGTCGACCTGATGAGCCTTGCCGAAGTGCGGGCCCTGACGGTGCGCGCAACAATGACTGCGCGCCTGCTGCCAG
The DNA here is from genome assembly GCA_038521775.1 of Pseudomonadota bacterium. GTDB lineage: Bacteria > Pseudomonadota > Alphaproteobacteria > Rhodobacterales > Rhodobacteraceae > J013. The sequence continues at coordinate 8,725 of JBCBKN010000023.1, forward strand.
CCTGCCCGGTGCTCGATGTGGCGGCGCTCGATCGTGCGCGCTTCCAGCGCACCGAACGCGAGGCCCGTGCGCGCGGATGGATTGCAGATTGAGACGCCGCCCAGCTACGCGGCAGCCGGTCGGGGATTGTCGGGGGACTTGCCCCGGCCGGCATCTATAGGCGCGCGGGAGACCTCGACCACCACCGAGGGCGCGCTGAACCCTGGCGGCAATGGTGCCGCCGGGGAACCCACATCGCGGGTGGCTCCTGGCAGCCCCTGCCGAGGCGCCGCATGCCCCACAGCGTCCCGCGATGGCCCCGCCTGGTCTTGCTCGTCCCTCGGCCAGGCGGGGCGCAGAGGGAGGCCAGCGGTGTCTAATCCGGCGGTGAAGGGTCATACTCGATGCAGGAAACGCGGTGTCCCGATCTATTTCGACCCAGATCAGATCGAGAACATCAACGAGTGGATTTCAAAGGGCAATGCTGGCTCATTCAGCGAAGCCGTGCGAACACTCGTTGAGTGGGGCCTTGAAGGTAGCGAGACTGCCGAATGACTTCCTTGTTCGTGTTCGGCGAGTTGTTCAGCCACGTCGTCGGAAGGCCTATCGGATCGGCTGTCAAATGACCGCGCCCGCCCCTCTCTTGCCGCGCCTTATGCGAGCACCCCAGGCGGCTGCCTACCTCGGCATCGGCACAACCAAGCTTCGAGACCTTGATCTGCCGCGGCGAGTGATGGGCGGCTGTGTGGTCTATGACCGGGTCGACCTTGACGCCTTTGCCGATGGCTTGCCCTATGAAGACCAAGACGACGCGGCGGGGGATGCATGGGACGCGGTGCTAGGCGCGTGAAGTTCAAGGGACTGAAAGAGTATCGGGACAACCGCGGCAAGCTGCGCCGATATCATCGCCCGACAAACACACCCCTACCGGCCGACTGCCCGCTCGACAGCCCCGAATTTCTAGCCGCTTGGGTCGAGGCGACCGGACTTACGCCACCTCAAGGCCCAGCGAAGCCCGGCTCTGTTTCCGCGGTTCTTTCTGCATATCTCGACAGCCCGGCCTTTTCGGATCTCGCGCGAGTGACGCGGAAAAACCGCATGGCCACAGCGCGGCGAATTTCCGAGGAATATGGCGATCTACCAGCCTCCGGCCTGACGCCAACGCGTGCAGAGAGGATGCTGGCCAAGCTGACAACTGCCGTTTCGGCCAATTGGCTCAAAACGCTGCGCCCGGCCTTCGCCCTCGCTGCAAGGCAGGGCATAATCCCCGAAGATCCGCTTTTGTCCGTGAAGCCGCGTCGCCACAGGACCAAGGGATTTCGGGCCTGGACCCGGGAAGAGCTCGACGCTTTCCGGGCGGCCTACCCTGTCGGAACCGAGGAGCGGCTGATTTTCGACGTCGCGCTGTGGACATGCCAGGGCCGGCAAGAGGTGGCGCGCATGGGCTGGCAGCATGTGCGGGACGGGATGATCTACACCACGCGCGGCAAAACCGGAACGCCGGCCGTCTGCGTTATCGAGCCCGAGCTGGTAGAGAGCCTGCGGATCGCCGAGGGGCGGATGATGTTTATCCATTCTGCGCGCGGCAAGCCTCATTCGCCCGAGGGGCTGGGCAATCGCTTCCGGTCGATCTGCGATGCAATCGGCTTGGCGGGCCTTTCGATGCACGGTCTGCGCAAGGCGGGACTGATCATGCACGCCGAAAATGGGTGCACAGAACAGATGCTCATGGCCATTGCCGGGCATCTGTCGAGTGCCGAAGCGGCCTACTATGTGCGGGCCGCGAACCGCACCAAACTGGCACAAAAGGCGCACGAACTGTCTAGCGCCTCCGAAAAAACTGTCTAGCACCTCTCTATACTGTTGAAAACAAAGCGAAAAAAAAGAACGATGGTAGCCGCGGCCGGACTCGAACCGGCATGGGTTGCCCCGACGGATTTTGAATCCGTTGTGTCTACCAATTCCACCACGCGGCCAGACGGGGGTCTTTAGCACCGCTCATCGGGCGACGGAAGCCCCGGCGCGGCACGGGCTTCCGCATCCCGGTGTGACGTGTCAGGTTCAGGCATTGCCGATGCTGTGCAGTGCATGACGGGGTCTGCCGATGCCGAAATCCCTCGCCGGGCTGCGGATCCGCGAACGGCGCACCGCGCTGGGGCTGACCCAGGCCGAGCTTGCGCAGCGCGCTGGCATCTCGCCCTCTTACCTGAACCTGATCGAAAAGAACCGCCGCGGCGCCGCTGGACGGGTTCTGCTGGCGCTGTCGCGCGCGCTCGACGTCACGCCGGGCAGCCTCTCGGAGGGGCCGGAGCGCGCCCTGATCGACACGCTGACCGAAATCGCCGCGGCGCGTGGCGCCGATCCCGGTCTTGCCGAGGAGTTTGTGGGCCGCTTTTCGGATTGGGCGCGGGCCATGGTGGCCATGGAGACCGAAAGCCGCAGCCTGCGGGCCGCCGTCACCGCGCTTTCGGACCGTTTGGCGCATGACCCGTTTCTGGGTCAATCGGTGCATCGGATGCTGTCAAATGTCACGGCGATCAGATCGACCACCGACATTCTGTGCGAACCGGGGGCGATGCCCGAGGCGCAGCGCCAGCGGTTTTTGGAGATTATCGGCGATGAAACCGCACGGCTGACCACGGTGGTGCAGGATCTGGTCGCCTATTTCGACCGGGCCGGGACGGATCCCGGCGCGGCGGCCACACCGGAAGAGGCGCTCGACCGGTTTCTCGCCGCCCATGACCATCATTTTCCCGAGATCGACGCGGCGCCCGCCGACCCCGCGCCGCGGCGGGTTCTGACCGACGATCCGGATCTTTCCGGCGACGCGGCGCGGCGTCTCGCGCGCCTGCATCTGGAGCGCTATGCCGCGGATGCGGCGGCCTTGCCGCTGGAGAGGTTTGCAACCGCCGCGGCCGAGATCGGATATGACCCGATGCGCCTTGCGCGCAGCTTTTCGGCCGCGCCCCTGGCGGTGTTCCGCCGGCTTGCCACGCTGCGCCGCCCCGGCCTCGACGCCCCCGGTTTTGCGCATCTGCAGTTGAACGCTGCCGGCCATGTCGAGATGCGCCGCCCGCGCCACGGTCTCTCGCTGCCGCGCCATGCGACGGCCTGTCCGCTATGGCCGCTTTTCGATGCGTTCGGCCGCCCCGGCCAACCCGTGACGCGCGGCTGCCAGCTGCCCGACGGCACCCGGCTTGTGGTGCTTGCGCTGGCCGCGCCGACCAGCCCGATCGGGTTTGACGACACCGCGCGGATGCGCGCGGCCATGCTGGTGCTGGGCGAAAGCGAGGCAAAGGCGGCGGGCCTGTCGGTTGCCAGCGACAGCTCCTGCGGGCCGCGCCTTGTCGGGCCTGGATGCCGCCTCTGCAGCCGTGCCAATTGCGCAGAGCGGGCCGAGCTTTCGGTGTTGGGATAGGGCTGGGAGAGCGCCTGGACCAGGGGCCGGACTAAGAGCCGGACTAGGGGCTGGGCGATGGGCGCGCATGGCACCCTCTTGCGTCGCGCGCCAATCGCGTCGAATATACGCCAAAGACGGCCGCAAGATGCCGCGATGACTTTGGGGAGGGTGCATTTGGCACACCGCGTGCTCATCGTAGAAGACGAGCCGAACATTGCTGAGTCGTTGAGCTGGATCCTCCATCGCGACGGCTTTGACGTGGCAACCGAGACAAGCGGCGGCGCAGCCCTTGCCCGCATCGCGTCCGAGCGCCCGGATCTCCTGATCCTCGATGCGATGCTGCCCGAACGCTCGGGCTTTGACATCCTGCGCGACATTCGCGCGGCGCCCGACATCTCCTCGCTGCCGGTGATCATGCTGACGGCCAAAAGCCAGACCCGCGACCGCGAGGCGGCCGAGACCCTGGGCGTGGATCTCTTCATCGCCAAGCCGTTTTCCAACGCCCATGTGGTGGCCTGCGCCCGGCGTCTGGCCGAAGCCGGCTGAGCTGCCGCGCGCATGCCGCTGCACGTGCCCCCCAGCGCCGGCGCCAGAGCCAGTGCCAATGCCAGCGAGGAGGCGCAGACCGCCGCCGCCCACGCGACCCATCGCGCGCGGCGCAGGCGCGAATTGGCGGTGATCCTGCCCGTTCTGGGTGCGTTTTTGCTGGTCTCGCCCGTGATCAAGGTGTTTGCAGCCCCCGTCGCCCTGGGCGGCATCCCGCTGATCGTGCTGTACATCTTCGGCGTCTGGGCCTTCGTGATCATCGCCACGGCCGCGCTGACGCGGCGCAATCTGCACCAGGCCTCCGACCGATGACCGGGCCTGCCGCCGACCCGCGTCGGCGCATCGGGCCAAACCAGACAGGACCCGGGCGATGAGCGGCAATCTGCTCATTGCCGCGTCGGTGCTTTATGTCGCGCTTCTCTTTCTCGTGGCCTTTCTGGCCGACAAGCGGGCCGCGGCCGGGCATGCGCGCTGGCTGCGCTCGCCGCTGATCTACACGCTTTCGATCTCGGTCTATTGCACGGGCTGGACCTTTTACGGCGCGGTCGGCTCGGCGGCGCGGTCGGGGCTCGAATTCCTGGCGATCTATACCGGGCCGACGCTGGTCTTTGTGGGCTGGTGGCTGCTGTTGCGGCGCCTGGTGCGGGTGGGCCGCGAGCAGCGCATCACCTCGATTGCCGATCTCATCTCCTCGCGCTATGGCAAATCGCCGGTGATCGCGGTGATGGTGACGCTGATTGCGGTGACGGCGGCCACGCCATACATCGCGCTTCAGCTCCAATCCCTGACGCTGAGCTTTGAAGTGCTGGCCCGCGGCGAGGGCGGCGCGCCGCAGCCCGAGGTCACCGCGTTCTGGATCGCGGCCGGGCTGGCGCTGTTCACCATCCTCTTTGGCACCCGCAATGTCGATGCGAATGAGCGGCATCATGGCGTCGTCACGGCCATCGCGGTGGAGGCTGTGGTCAAGCTTGCGGCCTTGGTGGCCGTGGGGATCTTTGCGGTCTGGTGGCTGGCCGACGGGCCCGCCGATGTCTTTGCCCGCACACCGCCCGGGCTGATCGATGCGGCCGAGAATTTCGATGCCCGCTGGGCCGCGATCACCTTTCTGTCGGCCGCCGCGGTGATCTGCCTGCCGCGCATGTTTCAGGTGATCGTGGTCGAAAACGCCGATGAGCGCCATCTGCAGACCGCGGCCTGGGCCTTCCCGCTCTATCTCTTCCTGATCAGCCTTTTTGTGCTGCCCATCGCGGTGATGGGGCTCTCGGTTCTGCCCGACGGGGCCAATCCGGATCTCTTCGTGCTCAGCCTGCCCCTGTCCCAGGGACAGGACGCGCTGGCGCTGCTGGCCTTTCTGGGCGGGTTCTCCTCGGCCACCTCGATGGTCATCGTGGCCGCAATCGCCCTGTCGACCATGGTCTCAAACCATGTGGTGATGCCGCTGTGGATCGCCACGGCGCAGCCGCAAAACACCTCGGCCGGCGATGTTCGGGCCGTGCTGATCGCCAGCCGCCGCTCCAGCATCGTGGGGATCCTGGTGCTGGGCTATCTCTATTTCCGCCTCACCGGCGGGTCGGACGCGCTGGCCGCAATCGGGCTGATCGCCTTTGCCGGGGTCGCGCAGATCCTGCCCGCGCTGCTGGCCGGTCTGTTTTGGCCCGGTGCCACGCGGCTCGGCGCGCTGGCCGGCGTGTCGGCGGGCTTTGCGGTCTGGGCCTATACCCTTTTCTTGCCCAGTTTCGGCGGCGGGCTCCTGCTGTCGGCTGCAACCCTGGCCGACGGGCCCTGGGGCATCGCCGCCCTGCGCCCGCAGGCGCTCTTTGGCCTCTCGGGATACGATCCCCTGCTTCACACCCTCTTTTGGTCGATGAGTGCGAATGCCGGCCTGTTGGTTCTGGGCAGCATGATGAGCCGGCAAAACCCGCTGGAGCGCGTTCAGGCCGCGATTTTCTCGGACCCTGCCGGGCTGCCCGGCGGCGCGGGTGGCGCGGTGATCCGACGCTCGGCGACATCGGTCGATCTTTACACCCTGGCCGAGCGGATCCTCGGCCGCCCTGCCGCGCGCAGCCTTTTTGCCGAGATGACCCGGGCCCAGAAACTGGGCGACCGGCTGCCCGAACCCGACGATGCGATGATCGCGCGGCTGGAGCGGGCCCTGGCGGGTGCGATCGGCGCCGCATCGGCCCATGCGATGGTCAACCAGGTGGCCAGCGGCGAGACGGTGTCGATGGATGCGCTGATCTCGATTGCCGATGAGACCGCGCAGATCGTGGAGTACTCGCACCGGTTGGAGGCCAAATCCCGCGAGCTGGGCGAAACCGCCGAAGAGCTGCGGCGGGCCAATCAGCGGCTGCAGCAATTGGGCGATCAGAAGGATGCGTTTCTGAGCCAGGTGAGCCATGAGCTGCGCACCCCGATGACCTCGATCCGCTCTTTCTCGGAGATCCTGCGCGAAGACAGGGGCCTCGATCCCGACCAAGCGCGGCGGTTCATCGCCATCATCCATGAGGAAAGCCAGCGCCTGACGCGGCTTTTGGATGAGATCCTCGATCTGAGCTTCCTGGAATCTGGCAAGTTCGATCTGCCGCTCGAGGAGGTCGAACTTGAAACCGCGATCGACCAGGCGCTGGCCGCCTCGGAAGCGCTGATCGCGCGGGCGGGCATGCAGGTTTTGCGCCAGCGGCCCCGCGAAGGGCTTGTGGTGCGCGCGCAACGCGACCGTCTGGCCCAGGTGCTGATCAATCTTTTGTCCAATGCGGTGAAGTATGCCGCTGAGGGCGAACGGATCGAGATTGTCACCGGTGTCGAGACCGGACAGGCCTGGGTCGAGATCCGCGATCATGGTCCCGGCATTCCGGCCCAGCACCGGCTGCAGATCTTTGAGAAATTCGAGCGGGTGCCGGGCCGGGCAGATGTGCGCGGCGCCGGGCTGGGCCTTCCGATCAGCCGCGAGATCATGCGCCGGTTGGGGGGCAATCTGGAGCTGGTGGAAGGGAGCGAAGGCGGCGCGGTGTTTCGCATTGCGCTGGCCTTGGTGCAGCCGTCAGGCGCCGGCCTACAAACCGCAGCGCCGCAACCCGGCACCGTTTGAACAAAACCCGTAAAGAGGTGGCCGGCGCGCGCCCGGGCAAAGCGGCCGGCTGCTGCGACGCGCCCCGACCTGCGCGCGGCAGGCCCGGCCCAGCGCCGGCCAACTGACTTCGCCGCCAGGCAGGCGTGGCCATCTCGGGCGGTCGCATTTCCAAGACAGCGACGGGGCCGCTACCGGACCGAGACGGGGCGGTTCCAGACCGAGACGGGCAACAGCGGGGCAGGCATGGCCGCGGCGGGGCCGGCATGGCCGAGGCGGGGCCGCTTCGGGTCTTAACCGCAATTGGGCCTTCGCAGGACCGCCCGATTTTGCAGGGCTGCGCAGGGGCGCAGAAGCGGCGGGGCCGACATGGGCAGCGGCATGGGTGAGACTGGGCCGCGAGCGGCGGACGAAATGGGCAGCCACAGGACCGAGACGGGAGCGCTCCCGCGCGGTGCCCCCGATCAAAGATCGGGCGCGCCGCTTTGGGCCCGGCCCGTGCCCTTGGCACGGGTCCCGCGGCGGCGGCCGGTCGCGCACATCATGCGGGCGCCGAGGCTGCATGCCGGCCAGCTCACGCGCACCAGGCAGGGGCGCCGGGAGTGCGCGCGGGCCGGGGGTGCGGACAAGTCGGGGGTGCGGACGGGGGTGCGGACGGGCCAGGAGCGAGAGGTGGGGGGCGGGACGGCCGCGGGGTGCGAGAGGGCCCGCTGGCCGGGGCGGTCGTGCAGTCGGCGGGCGCCGGGGCTACATGCCGGCCGCGACCATGGCGCGAGCAAGCCTATCCAGCCCGTCCTCGGGCAGGCCAGCGACATTGATGCGGCCATCGCCGACGATATAGATGCCGTGATCGGCCCGGATGCGTTCGACCGGCGCGCCGCCGACGCCAAGCCGGCTGAACATCCCGCGATGCCGCGCGACGAAATCGAACCTGCTGTCATTGGTCTCGCGCCGCAGTGCCTCGGCGAGCCCCTCGCGCAGCCGCAGCATGCGCAGCCGCATCTCCTCCAGCTCGGCCTGCCAGTCCGCTCGCAGCGCCGCATCGGTGAGGATCATGCCGACCAAAGCCGCACCATGATCGGGCGGAAAGGAGAAGTTCACCCGATTGAGCACCGCCATGCTGTCGGCAACCAGCGCTGCGGCCTGCGGGGTTTCGGCCAGCACCAGGGCGACGCCGACCCGATCGCGGTAAAGCCCGAAATTTTTTGAACAGGAGGCCGCGACCAGCAGCTCGGGCACCCGGGCGGCCATGGCGCGAACCCCGGCTGCGTCTTCATCGAGCCCGTCGCCAAAGCCCTGATAGGCAAAATCGACCATGGGCGTGAAGCCCTGGGCAAGCGCCAGATCGGTCACCGCCGCCCAATCGGCCGGGCCGAGATTGGCCCCGGTCGGATTGTGGCAGCAGCCATGCAGCAGCACCACATCGCCGGGCCCGGCGCCGCGCAGATCCTCCATCATGCCGGCCACATCGACCTCGCAGCTTTCGGCATCGAAATAGCGATAGCTGCGCATGGGCATTTTGAGCTGGGCGAGCATTGCGGCGTGGTTGGGCCAGCTGGGGTCCGAGATCCAGACGGTTCCGCCGCTGCCGGCCTTCTGGATCAACTCAAAGAGAAGATGGATCGCCCCAGTCCCGCCCGGGGCCTGCGCCGCGGCCACCCGCGCGGCCTCGACGTCATCGCCCAGCACCAGCCCGCGCATCGCCGCATTGAAGGTCTCGTCGCCCAGCAGCGCCTTGTAGGATTTGCTGTCCTGTGCCGCGAGCAGCCGGGTCTCGGCGGTTTTGACCGCGCGCATCACAGGGGTTGCGCCGGCTGCATCCTTATATACACCGACCCCAAGATCGACCTTGTCGGGGCGCGGATCGGCCCGAAACGCGCCGATCAGGGCGATGATCTTGTCGGGCGGCGGCGGGCTGAGCGCTTCGAACATGACGGCACCTCCTGTGCCCCCTGTGCTACGCCGATGCGCGGCCCGGCGCAACCGAGGCCGGGCCGGCCGCCTCAGGGCAAGCTGCGGTCGCGCGAGAGAATATGGGAGCGGGTTTCGCGGCGCACCGGCCGGAACCCCACCTTCTGGTAAAGCGGCAGGGCTGTGGGATGATCGAGCGTGCAGGTGTTGACCGCCATGGCGGCGACCCCGTCCCGGTCCCACCCCATATGAACGGCGGTGCGCAGAAGCCAGCCGCCCAGGCCCCGGCCGATCATTTCCGGCACGAGCCCGAAATAGGCCAGACCACAGCTTCCGGCGGTGCGGAAATCGAGCATGAACATGCCCGCAGGCCAGCCTGTGCGCATCAATGTGTAAAGCTCGATCTGCGGGTTGCCGACATAGTCCGCCAGCTCATCGGGCGAGGCCGCGTGCCAATCGGTCCATTCATGCCCGGACCCAACGGCGTCATAGAGGTTGAGGAAATACCAGGGCGGCGGGTCGACCGCGTGAAGCAACGCCAGCGGTGGGCCGGCAGGCGCGGGCGGCCAAGGATAGTCCGGCGGGCGGTTCATCGCCAGATAGGTGACCACCACATGGACCGTCTCGCCGGCCTTTGCCTCACGCACCGGTCGCGACCTTCAGATCGGGGTAACTGCCCCATTCGGCCCAGGAGCCGTCATAGACCGCATGCTGGCCATGCCCCAGCCGGGCCAGCGCCAGCGCCAGAATGGCCGCGGTCACGCCCGACCCGCAGGTCGTCACGATGGGCCGCGTCAGATCGACCCCGGCGGCGTCGAACACAGCGCGCAGCGCGCCCGGGTCCTTCAGGGTGCCGTCTTCGCTCAGAAGATCGCGGTAATGCACATTGATCGAGCCCGGGATATGGCCCGCCCGCAGACCCGGGCGCGGCTCGGGCTCCTCACCGCGAAACCGCCCCGGCGAGCGGGCATCGACGATCTGCTCATCGCCCAGCTTGACCGCCCGCGCCACCTGGGTGACGTCGCGGATGAGCGCCGCATCGCGCCTTGCGGTGAAGTGACGCTCGCGCGGCAGCGGGGCATCCTCTTCCAGGGGACGGCCCTCGGCGATCCATTTCGGCAACCCGCCATCCAGAACCGCCACATCGCGGGTGCCGAACAGCCGGAACATCCACCACACCCGCGGGCTGGAGAACATGCCGCCCGCGTCATAGACGACGATCCGGTGGCCATCGCCCACCCCCATCGCCCGCATCCGGCTGATGAACTTCTCAACCGGCGGGACCATATGCGGCAGCACCGAGCTGGTGTCGGCGATCTCGTCGATGTCAAAAAACAGCGCCCCGGGGATGTGCCGCTCGGCATATTCCGCACGCGGGTCGCGCCGTGCATCGGGCAGAAACCAGCTTGCATCGAGCACCCTGAGGTCCGGAGCACCCAGATGCGCCTCCAGCCAGTCGGTTGAGACGAGAAGCTGCGGGTCGCTGGTCGGCATGCGCTCTCCCGTGGGTCGCGGCGGGGTTAGGATTGGTCTTGCCTCAGGGTTAGTCGGCGGCGCGGCGCGGCGCAAGACTGCGCGCGCATGTCGCACCGCTTCCCGAGCGCGGGTCGCCCTTGACCGGCCGTGCCCGCCGGCGCAGGGTCGGGACGGCACCCGGCGATGGCGTCGCCGCGGGGGCCGCCCCATGGGGCGGTCTGCTCCGGCCAATCCGTCCTGCACGCCCGGACCTGCACAGCATGGAGGCCCGGCCATGGACCGCCCCGCCCATTTTGAGATTGTGAACGGCCCCCGCGCGCCCCTGCCCTTTTCGGATGCCGAATATTCCGATCGGCTGGGCGGGTTGCGCACGCTGATGGCCCAGGCCGATGTCGAGGCCGCGCTTCTGACTTCGATGCATGCCATCGCCTACTATTCAGGCTTTCTCTATTGCGCCTTTGGCCGCCCCTATGGCCTGGCCGTCACCCATGACAGCGCCACGCTGATCGCCGCGAACATCGATTATGGCCAACCCGGGCGCCGCGCTGCCTGCCCCACCCTCACCTATACCGACTGGACCCGCGACAATTTCTGGCGCGCGGTCGCGACCTGCCTGCCGGGCGTGAAATCGCTGGGGGTGGAGGGCGATCATCTGAGCCTGGCCATGGCCCATAAGCTCGCCGCGTTTCTCGACAGCCCCGATCCCACCGATCTTGCGCCGGCCATGGCCGCGCAGCGCATGCTCAAAAGCCCCGCCGAGATTGCGCTGATCCGCGAGGGCGCGCGCATCGCCGATCTGGGCGGGGCGGCGATCCGCGCCGAGATCCGCCCGGACGCGCGCGAGATCGACATTGCCATGGCCGGGCGCGACGCGATGGAGCGCGAGATCGCCCGCGCCTTTCCCGACAGCGAGCTGCGCGACAGCTGGGTGTGGTTCCAGTCCGGCCTCAACACCGATGGCGCGCACAATCCGGTGACGACACGGGCGCTTTCGCCAGGCGACATCCTGTCGCTCAACTGCTTTCCGATGATCTCGGGCTATTACACCGCGCTGGAACGCACGCTGTTTCTGGACGCGCCGGATGCGGCGAGCCTGCGCATCTGGCAGGCCAATGTCGCGGCGCATGAGTTGGGGCTGAGCCTGATCCGGCCCGGCGCGCGGTGCTGCGACATCGCCCAGGAGCTCAACCGGTTCTTGGACGATGCGGGGCTGTTGGAGCGGCGCACCTTCGGCTACGGGCATTCCTTTGGCGTGCTGAGCCATTATTACGGCCGCGAGGCGGGCCTTGAGCTGCGCGAAGACATCGAGACGGTGCTTGCCCCGGGCATGGTCGTCTCGATGGAGCCGATGCTGACCCTTCCCGAGAGCCTGCCCGGCGCGGGCGGGTACCGCGAGCATGACATCCTGGTCGTCGGAGAGGACGGGGCCGAGAACATCACCGGCTTTCCCTATGGCCCCGAGCACTATGTCATCGGCACCTGAGTTACTGCTCAGTTACGGCCCCCCAAGTAACTGCCCCCCTACGTGCACGCCTCCTAAGTGACCGCCCCCCGAACCACCGCTGTTGCAGCCGCGATGCC